>CAZHEI010000026.1:0-20901 GCA_964531425.1 uncultured Vampirovibrio sp.
TATCTTTTAGCTGCTGCACGGTGAGTTTTCATTTTTGGCATTTTGTGTCTCCTTTTGGGGTAAATAATGGGCTGAAATATAAATTCCAAACCGAATTTACCCGACTTACTATGTACTAAAACCGAGCAAGGCATACCACAGCACTATACTTCGGCATGTTCAAATGTATAATAAAATAACATTACAGTCAAGTAGTTGTTCACATTCTGTATAATACTAATCAATGTAAATGATACTGTTTTGCGGATTTCTATAATTCAGTTCTATCAATTTCTTTTGTAGTTGTAAATTTAACGATATCGCCTTCTTCAATTTCATTAAATTTAACAAAAGAAATACCACATTCAAACCCTTGAGCAACTTCTTTAACATCATCTTTGAAACGTTTAAGTTGGTCAACGGCACCTTTAAAGATTTCTTTGCCGTTGCGGTAAATAGTTGCTGTATCATTTCTATTAATTTTGCCTTCTGTAACATAACAACCAGCAATTTTCATTGTTTTACCGATAGTAAAGATTTGTCTGATTTCAACTTGACCGGTTGCAATTTCTTTTACTTCAGGAGAAAGTAACGAAACCATTGTCTTTTCAATATCTTCAAGAATTTGATAAATGATATCATATTTCTTAATTGTTACACCTTCTCTTTCAGCTGCAGCCAATGCATTTGAGTCTTCTTTAACTGTAAATCCGAGAATCAACGCATTTGAAGCAGAAGCAAGCATAACGTCAGCTTCTGAAATGTCACCAACACCAACGTGAATAATTTTTGTATTAATTTCATCGGATTCAAATTGTGCAATTGCTTGTGAAACAGCTTCTGCAGAACCGTGAGTATTAGCTTTAATAATCAAATTCAATTGTGTTACACCATCTTCTGCAGCACCTGATTCTCTTCTCATGTGTGCAGGCAACATTGCATCAAGACGCTTATTGCGTTCTTTTTCTTTACGCTTGTCTATGATAGCTTTCATTTCTTTTTCGTTTTTAACTACTTCGAAATAATCACCGGCATTTGGAACTTCTGTCAAACCTAAAATTTCAACCGGCGTTGACGGTTCGGCTTTTTGAATTCTTTCTCCTGAGTCAGATAGCAAAGCTCTAACTCTACCACATGCGGTGCCTACAACAATACAATTTCCTGTTCTTAAAGTACCATTTTGTACAAGAAGTGTTGCAACCGGACCTTTTCCTTTATCAAGGTTTGCTTCAATTACAACTCCAGATGCTTCGGCTTTTGGATTTGCTTTTAAATCTTGAACTTCTGCTACCAATAAAATATATTCAAGCAATTCATCAATACCATCGCCCATTAAAGCTGAAACTTTAACCGTAATCGTATCGCCACCCCAAGCTTCCGGAACAAGACCATGTTCGGTCAATTGTTGTAAAATTCTGTCAGGGTCAGCAGATGGTTTATCACATTTATTAACTGCAACAATAATTGGAACCTCTGCTGCTTTTGCGTGGTTAATTGCTTCAATTGTTTGTGGCATTATACCATCATCAGCGGCAACAACCAAAATAGCGATATCAGTAGCTTTAGCACCACGAGCACGCATTTCAGTGAAGGCTTCGTGCCCCGGAGTATCTACGAATACAATTTTCTTTTCGTGTTTGTTATCCAAATAAACAGTATATGCCCCAATAGATTGAGTAATTCCGCCAACTTCTGTTGCAACGATTTTGTGTTTTGAAGCTCGAATACTATCCAATAAGGTCGTTTTACCATGGTCAACGTGTCCCATAATAGATACAACCGGGGCTCTTCTTTTTAGTAATTTTTTATCAACTTCTGTAAGAGCCTTTTTCTTTTCTTCTTTTTCGAGCTCTTCTTCCATAAATGCTTCAATATCTTCTTCAAGAACTTCAAGTTCGTATTCTGCACAAACTTTTTTGATTGTTTCAACATCAATCAATTGGTTAACGGTTGCCATAACCCCTTGAAACATAAGGAATCTAACTATTTCAGCAGGAGTTTTTTGAATTTTATCAGCCAATTCTTGAATTGTCATTGGTTGATTTACAACAATTGAAGTTACTGATTCTTTCTCTTCTTCCTTGTGGCTGCGTTTTTTATGTTTTTGTGCAGCTGCTTTTTCAAGAGAAATCATTTCCTGATCTTCTTTTTTAGAATTAAAATCTTTATCTTTTTTACGGTTATCGCCTTTTTTCTTTGTAGAAGGTCCACCTTTTCCTTCATAAATTTCTTGAGGAATAATTCGACGTTCTACTAATTTTTTATCGCCACCTTGCTTGTTAAAAGGTTTTTTATCACTTTTTTCATCTGCTTTAGCATCACGAACTTTTTCTACAGTTGCTTTTGCAGGAGCTTTTCTTACAATTTCAATTCTTGATTGATTTTTAGGATATTCTATTTTTGTTCTTTCAATACGAATTGCCGGTTTTTCAGCTTTCTTAATAACAGGCTTTTCTTCCTCTGTCTTTTGTTGCGCCGGAGCTTTTTCTACAATTTCAATTTTAGGAGCTACTTTTTCTATTCTTTGGACTCTTTCAATTCTCTCAACTTTTTCAATTCTTGCAGGCGCTTTAGGGGTTGTTTTGACTACTTCAGATTCTTCGGTTGGCTTAGCTTTTTTTACAATAAAGGCTTTTTTAGCAGTACTCTTTTTAGGTGCAATTCCCAGATGCTCTTTGATTCTGCGAATTTGTTCCGGAGTAACAATATTAGAATGCGATTTTACAGTAATAGATATTTCTGCAAATCTTTCTATCAACTCTTTACTCGTAATGTTGAGTTCTTTTGCTAATTCACTAACCCTAATATTGTCCATTTTCTAGTAGTCCTTTCAAATCTAAGCCCATATTGATTTTGAGAGCTTTATTTATTTTTTTCTTTTTTAATGCCTGTTCTATACAATTTTGATTATAACAAAGATATGCTGATCTGCCAAATGTTACGGAGTCAGGATTCAAAACCAGTTTTCCTGTTGAATATTCTTTTGTTATTTTCATCATTTCATTACGAGGTTTGATTTCCCCGCAACTTATACATTTTCTGCATTTTGATTGCATTATAGCCCCTTATTTTTAACCAACGGAAGCAAGTTTTTCAAGCTTTAATTTTTGGTCATATTCAATTAACAAATTGATTAAATCTTCCAAATCTCCGTCAATTACGGTCCAAACATTTAAGTTTTGACCGATTCTATGGTCAGTTAATCTTCCTTGAGGGAAGTTGTATGTTCTGATACGTTCACTTCTGTCTCCGGTTCCAACTTGAGAACGACGGAGGTCTGTAATTTCTTGCATTTGCTTTTGAACTTCCATATCATAGAGTTTTGCTTTCAAAATTTGCATTGCACGTTCTTTGTTTTGTAATTGAGAACGTTCTTCTGTACAGAAAATCATAATTCCGGTTGGTTTGTGGAACAAACGAGCAGCTGTTTCAACCTTGTTTACGTTTTGACCGCCGGCGCCACCTGAACGAGCTGTTGACATTTCAATATCTTCAGGACGAATTTCTACTTCGACATCGTCAACTTCCGGCATAACTGCAACTGTAGCAGTTGAAGTATGTACTCTACCTTGAGATTCTGTTTCAGGAACTCTCTGAACTCTATGAACACCTGATTCGTATTTTAGCTGAGAATAAACCGCATCACCTTTTATTGAAATAATAATTTCAGAATAACCGCCTGCTTCACATTCTGTTTTAGAAAGTATTTGAGTTTGCCATCCTTGTTTGTCTGCAAATTTCAAATACATTCTTGCTAAATCTCCTGCAAAAATATTGGCTTCGTCGCCACCTGCACCACCACGGATTTCTAACATAATATCTTTATCATCCATTGGATCTCTAGGAAGAAGAAGAACTTTCATTCTTTCTTCATACGCAGGAAGTTTTGCTTCATTTTCTTCCATTTCTAATTTTAGAAAAGATTTCATTTCTTCATCTTTTTCTTCAAAAATCATTTGTTTAGCTTCTTCTATCGCATCTGTTGCTTTTTTCCAAGCATAATAAAGTTCAACGGTTTCTTCCATTGATTTTCTTTGCTTAGATAAATCTCTAAATTTATTATAATCTTGTATAACAGCCGGATCAGAGAGAGTTTCTCCTAACTCAATATATCTTTTTTCAATTTGAATAATCTTGTCTAGCATATCTTTCATAATTAATTACCTCTTTTAAGAAAATTATACCAAAAACAGGAATAAAGACAAAAAGGTGACTAGGGGATTAAGTTGTTACGCTTTTTCGTGAATCGTGAATCGGGGACGGTGACCAAGTGACTAGGTGATTAAGTGACTAAGTTGTTATGTTTTTTGTGAATAGTGAGTAGTGAATCGGGAAAAGTGACTAAGTGAATAAGTGAATAGGTGAATAAGATGTTACAAGGGCTTTTCCCTCTCCCTGCGGGAGAGCGGTTAGGGTGAGGGGGCAAAATTTAGTGACTAAGTGACTAAGTGGTTACGGGTTTTTCTTGAAAAACTCTGTAACAATTTTCCATTTTCCATTTTCAATTCATACTGAAGTGCCCAACTTACAAGTTATAATGTCATCCTGAATAGCCGACAAAATTAGACATTGTTATTTGAGGTTGAGATAATAAATAAGGCGTATTTCAGGATCTTACCAACTTGGCATGATACTTATGTATTGGTCAGATCCTGAACAGCTTGAAAATTACGGACTTACATCCTTATTTTCTACGCTTTCAGGATGACAGGTTTATTGGTATATTGATTTGTGAGTCGTGGGTTACTTTTTCTTGAAAAACTCTGTAACAATTTTCCATTTTCCACTTTCCATTTTCCATTAAAAAAACAGAGGCAGTCTAATCCACCTCTGTTTTGTATGAAAATTACATTTTAATTAGAATGTTTATGAGAACATATCTTCTAAGTCTTTAATGCTTTCATCAGTGCTACCTGAATCTTTTCCGCATTCGCAATTACATTTCCAGTTTTTGATTGCTTCTAAGATTTCATTTAATTTGTTTGTGTAATCAGGATTTGAGAAATCTGCATTTTTAAGGAAGTCATAGATTTTATTTTCTAAATTAATAATTCTATCTAATTGAGCAGAGTAATCTTTTTGATTATTGATAGCACCCTTGATTTCTGATAAGAATTCTTTGATTGTTTGAACATCACCAGGAACTTTATCGAATTCGTATTCAGAAATGAATTTCTTGAATTCTTCTGCAACTTTTGCATCACGTTCTTCCATTGCGCTTAAGAATTCTTCTCTTGTCATGCCACCATTTACATTGATTTCTTTCATAGCATTTTCAAGAGCATCAGCTTTTTGTACTAAGATTGCCAAATAGCTGTTTGCTAATTTTTGAGCATCTTTGATTTCTTTAAAGTCAGCTTTGAATGATTCAAGTTTTGAATTTGTAATTTGTTGTTCGTTCAACAAGCTTTCCATAAGAGTATTGATATCTCCTAAGAATTTAAGAGCAACGCCCCAATTTTCTTTTTGATCAGCAAAGTAATTTGTCAAACCGGATGTGTTTTCAATAACTTTATCCAATTTAGCAAGGATTGCATCTAATTGAGCAATAATGTCTGCAAGACCTTTGCCAACAACTTCTGTGTTATCTTCAACTGCACCAGTGTTGTTATTTACAGCATCTGTTAATGCTTTTATTGCAGCTTCAATGTTTGATTGATCCATATTAGGAAGCTTAGTTGCTATGAAGTTCAATTTATTAATGATTTCAGAGAATTGAGCAGATTGTTGTTGCTCTGTAGTAATATAAGTGTTTTTGAAGTCATTAATTGCGTCAATCAATGCATTTTGACCGGCAGTATTATTTTCCATATATTGGTTAAGTATGTCTTGAATGTTCATGTTTAGAAGTTTAAACATTTCTTCAAATTTTTGATAATCAACGTCTGTTGGTTTTAATGAATCTAATTTATTCATTAATTCTTTGAATTTTGTATCATCTTGTGCGATTACAAGAAGTTGGGTTGCATTGTTATTAATTTTAACAAGGTTTTCATTCATAACAACTAAACCGTTAGACATGAATTTCAACCATTGTTCATTTACTTTTCCTTGGTTGTAAATTCCACCTAAGAAATCTAATTCTTGGTCTTTCTTAGACATATATTCTTCGTGGTTAGCGTTCATATCATCTCTGATACCTTTAACTTGTGTCAAGATATCTTTCAATGTACCGTCAATGCTTCCAAGAATTTCATTCATCTTAGCAATAGCTTCTGCATAATTACCATCTTTTGCTAATTGGTAAATTTCATTTAGAATATTTTGAATTTCTTCTTCAGATTTGCCGTTTTTAACCAATTGGTCGTAGATAAGTTGTTGAGTAGTTGAATCATTGATCATATATTGGTATACAGCTTGTTGAAATTCTTTTTGTGACATGTTACCTTCTTTAACTTCATTGTATAAGTATTGAAGATATTTCAACATTTGTTGTTGAGTTTCATTATTAATTGTTTGTTGTTCAAGCATTTGTTTGTATAAATTGAGCATGTCTTGGTATAATGCTGTGATTTCAGACATATCAACAGCAACTTCTTGTTTAACATCAGTACAAGATGTCATAGTTGCGGTAGTTGCAGCTGTACCTGCTCCAAGAGCTAATACAAGCATCATTTTTGACAATCCTCTTCTAATTGATGCCGGCATTGTAACACCTTGAAACGCAACATTATTTTTAGCTTGTGCATTAAGCGCATCTAATCCTGATTCTGGGGTTGTAGCTACCGGAGGTTCTGTAACAGCTTCTGCCGGTTGAGGTAAATTCTCAGACGGAATTTCACCAAATTTCATGTTTTTGTTTAACAACAAAATTTCTTGTGAATTAATTTTCATACGTATTTTACTCCTTTTTAACGTAGTTGGATTTTCTATTGTATCAGGAATAAAAATTCTAAAAAATATTTTTGCTAATTTTGAGAAAAAATTTACAAAATGAAACATTTGAACCGCAAATTCTGGGGAACGGTTTCACATCAGGTTGTGTGCTATCCCGCACACGACCTGATGTTCACACACCTTTAGGTCGGATTTGAAAAAGTTCGAAAAATTGTCATTTTTCGAACTTTTTCCGCATCCTCGTATCTTGTATTCTTCGTTATTTAAATATATAATAAATAGGCTTATTAGTTTAGGTGTAAATAGTATGAAAGATATAATAGTACAGAAATTCGGAGGAACGTCTGTAGCCGATACGGACAAAATTAAAAATGTAGCACGTGCAGTTATCAGAGAAAAAAATCTGGGTAACGATGTTGTCGTTGTTGTTTCTGCGATGGGACATACAACGGATATTTTAACAAAGCTTGCAAAAGAAATTTCTCCAAATCCTTCTTCCAGAGAAATGGACATGTTGTTATCAACCGGAGAAGGAGTGTCTATTGCACTTTTGGCTATGGCATTGCAAGCTCAAGGGTGCGATGCTGTAAGTATGAATGCTATGCAAGTAGGTATTATTACAGAAAAAATTCACTCAAAAGCCAGAATCCTTGAAATAAAAACAGATAAAATTCATCAACATCTTGATAACGGTGAAGTTGTTGTTATTGCTGGTTTTCAAGGTATAACAGAAGATTTTGAAATTACTACTCTTGGAAGAGGCGGGTCTGATACATCAGCAGTTGCACTAGCCGGAGCTCTTAATGCAAAGCGTTGTGATATTTATACCGATGTAGAAGGGGTTTATACTACAGACCCACGAATAGTTCCTTGTGCAACAAGATTGGAGCAGATTTCTTATGAAGAAATGCTTGAGTTGGCTAGAGTGGGAGCTAATGTGCTTCATCCACGTGCGGTAGAAACTGCGAAACAGTACCAAACACCATTAAGAGTGCGTAGCACATTTAAGCTTGATAATTTAGGAACTTTAATATTAGGAGTTGAAAAAATGGAATTACATAAACCTGTAACAGGTGTTGCATCTGATTTATCTCAATTGAGAGTTGTAGTTTGTGATGTACAGGACAACCCTGGAACAGCAGCTATTTTATTTGATGGGCTTGCAAAAGAAAATATTTCTGTTGATATGATTATTCAATCTTATGCAAGAAAAGCAATGAATACCAATGACATTGCTTTTACAATTGATAAAGGCGATTTAGACAGAACCAAAAAGATTCTTGAAGGTTTAAAGTCAGAACTTCATTACAGCAACATTTTTGTTGATGATAAAATTGCAAAGATTTCTATTGTAGGAGCCGGCATGATTGATAGACCGGGAATCGCTGCCAAAATGTTCAGAACTCTTGCAAGTTTAGATATTAATATCAAAATGATTTCAACAAGCGAAATTAAAATTAGTTGCCTTGTTGAACAGTCAAGAGCTAATGATGCAGTAGAAGCTCTTCACAAAGTATTCGGTTTAGATAGCAAGGAAATCGCTGAAGTAAAAGGTGATTTGCCGAATGTTTAAAAATATGGAGAAAAACATGAAAAAATATATACTAACATTATTAACAATTGTATTTGTATCACTTTCCGTTTTTGCTGATGATAAACAAGAAGCACTAGATTTTTTCAACAGCTATGTAAATGCTGCAAATACTTATAGTTCAACTGTTGCAGATATGTACTCTCCATCAGCAAAAATTATAAGACAAGTTGTAAAACCTGATGGAACAACTGTGAATGCTACTACAGATACTGCTACTTATATAAAACAAATGAGAATCGGACAAGCAGGCGCAAAATTAAGAAAATACAAAAATACTTACACAAATATTTCTGTGGCACCTGTTAATGGCGGTTACAAAGTTTCTTCTCTAAGACAACCATCAGGAGAAGATTACAAGTTAAAAACTTACATGATTGTGAAAAAACAACCGAATGGAAAATGGTTGATTACAGAAGAAATGATGCAAACAAAAGTGCAAACTTTCTTGAGATATGCGGATAAGTAAGTTTTTATCAGACACTGTTAAAGTTCGTTTTTGTTGGGTTTTAACCTGACGAAAGCGAATAGGTGAATAAGTGAATAAGTGGTTACGGGTTTTTCTTGAAAAACTCTGTAACAATTTTCCATTTCCTATTTTCCATTTTCAATTCATACTGAAGTGCCCAACTTACAAGTTCACTAGTCACGTAAAACGCAATTTTGCTTTATCTTGTGGTGGGTACGCTAACGCTTTACCCACCCTACTTTTGAACTGAGAATGACAAATCCGTAACAACTTGGTCACTTGGTCACCTAGTCACTTAGTCACCTTTTTCGATTCACTATTCACAAAAATGTAACCACTTATTCACTTTAAATTATCTTACCTTGTTTTCATTTCCTGCAATTAATCTTTTTATATTTTCTCTATGTAAATATACGATGTAAATTGCACCCAATGCACAATAACATACATAAGCTATTGGAGCATGGAAAAGATACATTAAAACCGGAGATATTAGCAATGCTATTATTGATCCAACAGAAACATATTTTGTTGTATAGGTGATTGTTCCCCAGATAACAGCGATAATTAAGCCTACTAACCAATTAAGAGCAAGAATTGTTCCAACTCCGGATGCAACAGATTTTCCGCCTTTAAAACTTAAAAAACAAGATTTGCTATGACCGACAATAACTGCAACTGCTGCTAAAACGGGAGCTAAACCGTATTTAGAGCCTGCTGTAACAAATAAAGATGCTAAAATTACAGGCAATGCACCTTTAAAAGCATCCAGAAGAAGAGTTATAAAAAACCATTTTTTGCCAAGAACTCTTTTTACATTTGTTGCACCTGTTGAACCGGAACCAATTGTTCTGATATCTTCTCCTGTCTTTGTTTTAACAATTATGTAGCCTGTTGGAATTGAGCCAATTATATATGCAAGAACAATTGTTAATCCGAGTTGTAAAAATAAATTTGTCATACTTCCTCCATCTTATTATCTTCTGATTATGCTTACGTGTTTGTATAATTGTACCAAATATTTGCCAAAAGTGCTAATATCATTTAAAATTGTTATATGGATTATGAATTTTTAGACAGTTCTATAGAAAAAGATAATATAATTTTACCGAATTCTGATAAAATTAACCCGTATTTGCTTAAAAATAATTATGCAGAAATTATTAAAGCTGTGGATTTTATTGCGTCAGAAGATAAATTTATGTACATTCACGGATTTATGGGAACCGGAAAAAGACAATTCATAAATTATGTATGTGAATTTTTGCACAAAGATGTTATCAAGCTTGAATATTATTGTAAAGAAGCAACCGTTTGTGACGATATTTTACTTGCATTTAATGAGGTTATTGACAATCATGCTATTTCTAAGGCAGTTAACTTAAATGCAAAAATTACAACATTATCCGTAAAATTTCAACAACAGCTTTCTTCTATAAAAAAGCCTTTTTTAATAATCCTACATTCATTTGATGATGTTCAAGAAGAAAATGCTGAACTGATTAAAGAGCTTATTGCAACGATTGCAAAAGAGAATAATATTAAAATAATTGTATCTACTCGAGCAATGATAACTTCTGTATTAGGAAATTTGGAAGTAAATAAAAAAATATTTTTAAAAGCTTTTACAAAAGAAGTATTTAAAGACTTTTTATTGGCAAATCAAGTTAATGTTACGGAAAAAACTCTTGAGGATTTTTATAAATATACTCGTGGATATTATTATTATATAGCGTTGTCTGTGAAAATTATTCAAGCGATGAAAATTGATTTAAATGAATTTTTGCAAAAATTTAATCAATCAGGAATGAGTTTTGATTCATATTTGGGCTCTGCGTATGTAAATTTGATTCCAACAACAATCAGAAATTTCTTCTGGTTCCTAAGAACAATGCGTCATGGACTTACTCTCAACGCACTTGCGGTATTTGAGCTATATGATGAGTTTTCTATTGAATATCTAAAAACTAATTTGATGATTTTTCAATCTGAAGAAACTATTTATGTACAAGATTATTTTCTTCAAAAAATAGATATTTCTATTCCGACAAAAACAGAAATTAAACTTCATAAATATATTATTGGAATTTATGAATCACAATTAAAAGCAAATCTTAAAGACAGAGTTATAATGATTTCTCGTCAGGCTTTGCGTGCAGAAATTGAATATCATAACAAATGTATAACAGAGCTTGAAACAGGAACTCTTCGAAAAGAAGACGAAGTTAAACAAGAAAACAAAGAAACTGAATCATCTCCTGTAAATCAATCAACTGCCGAAAAGTCAATCACAGAACAAATTGAAGCAGCAAATTCTCTTGTTGCTAATAAAAAATTAACGGAAGCAATAGAAGCTTTTAGAAATATTTTAGATACAGAAAATATTGATTTAGCAACTTTGGTAGAAGTTCGACTTAATCTTGCACGACTGTATAAAACAACAGTTAATTACCAAATGGCATATCATTTTTATGAACTCGTTGAAACATATTATAGACAACATAATGAAAATATTAATTTAAATTATTTATATTATGAAATGACTGATTTGTATTATAAAATGTACAAAAATGACAGAGCGATTGAAACGGCTAAAAAAGTGATTTATTCAGTAGATACTCCGCAGTCACTTATGGTTAATGCGTGTACTCTTTTAGGTAATATTTATTCTGATATGAATAATTCTGATGAAGCTTATGCATATTATAAAAAAGCTTTGGAATCTTTGGATGAAAATGTTGAACAAGAAATTTTGGCTGATTTATATTTTAAATTTGCTCTTGCAAATGATGATAAAGGTAATTTGGAAAAAGCTTTTGAATATTATAACAAATGTATTGGAATTTCTGCTAATAATCCATACAAAGCCCTTGCTTACTCGAACTTAGCTTCATGCTATTTTGATAATGAAAGCTATGATGATGCAAAATCTTGTTTCAAAAAGGCTTATGATATAGAAAAGAAAAATAATAATTATGATGGAATTTATTATAATGCCTCTTTTTTAGCAAAAATTCTTATAAAAGAAGGTTCAAAAAAAGCGTTAGATTTTTTAATTGAAGCTAAAAAAAGTGCGGAATTTATTAATGAAGAATTTTATATTTTAGAATCTTCTATTGCTCTTGGAGATTATTATTATAATAAACAAGAAATGCATAAAGACGCATTAAGAGAATATTTTAAAGCACGAAATCTCGCAGAAAGAATTTCTCGTGAAGTTGAAATTTCAAAGATTGAATGTCGAATAAAAGACATGAAACTTCGGATGAAACCTGAGGATTTTGCGGATATAGAAAGAAAATATGGAAAATAAAATTAAGATACATTCAGATTTTACAAATTACAAACAAGCTTTTCTAGAGGAAAACTCAAAGCATAATCTTATTTCAAAAAATGATGAAAAATTTTTGTTTGAAAAACATATTTATGATTCGCTTTGTTTAAGACTTTTTTTTGAAAAATATGATATTAAAAAAGCACAAATTCTTGACATTGGTTGTGGCGGTGGGTTTCCTTGTGTGCCTTTATCTATTGAATTTCCTGAAATTAATATAACGGGAATTGATAGTATAAAAAAGAAAATTAATTCAGTACAGTCGATTGCAGATAAATTGGATTTGAAAAATATTGAACTAATTTGTGACAGGGTTGAAAATTTAAAAAATAGAAAATTTGATATTGTAATAAGTCGAGCAGTTGCAGATATGGCAAAAATTAGTGAATATGCTTTGCCATTGCTTAAAAAAGACGGGTATTTTGTGGCATATAAATCAAAAAAAGCAATAGAAGAATTGGAAGGTGCAAAATCGGTTTTAAAAAAGTACGATGCCAAACTTATCGATATTATTGAATATACTTTACCGTTAGAAGAAATCTATGAGAGGAATTTAGTTTGTATTCAGCGTTTTTAAATTCAAATTCTTGAATCAGAAACTTCTTTTTGTTATTATGAATCCTATACTTGGAGAGGTTTAGAGCAATGAATACAGCCGAATATTTAGTAAGAAAATTAGAAGAACTTGGAGTTAATGATTTTTTTGGACTTCCGGGGGATTACAATTTTAATATACTTTATGCAATAGAAAATAATCCTAATACAAACTGGATTGGTTGCACAAATGAATTAAACGCAGGTTATGCAGCTGACGGATATGCCAGAGAACGAGGTTTTGGCGCATTAGTAACAACATACGGTGTTGGGGAATTGAGTGCCATAAATGCTGTTGCGGGAAGTTTTGCTGAAAATGTTCCGGTTATTCATATCGTTGGAACACCGTCTACAAAATGCATTGCGGATAAAACTCGAGTACATCATAATTTTGTGGAAGTTCAACCTTATGCTTATGTAGAAGCTTTTAAAAATGTTTCTGAAACAACAGCTTTTTTAAGTAGAGATAATGCGAAACTTGAAATAGACAGAGTTCTAAAAGTTTTTGTAAAAGAAAGAAAGCCGGTATACATTGCAATTCCTCTTGATATTGCAAAAATGGAAATCTCTGATAGAGATGTTGATTACAACTGGATTTCTAACCCTGAAACTTTAAGCCAAGTTGTAAATTTGATTTCAGAAAAAATCAACAAATCTAAAAAGCCTGTTATTTTGGGAGATACCCTTATAAAAAGATTTGATGCAAGAATTGAGTACAAGGAATTTGTTGAAAAATCAGGAATTCCAACTACAAATTTTTTGATGGGAACAAATTTAATAGATTTTGAATGTAAAAATTATATTGGTACATATTTTTCAAAATTTGCGAATCCTGTTGCGCAAAAATATCTTGAAGAAACTGATTGTTTAATAGCAGTCGGAGCAATTTATTCTGATTTAAATTCATTTGGATTTAATTTGCCATACAAAATAAACTCTCAAATTGCAATATATGGAACTCATGTCTACATTGATGGAGTCTGTTATGACAATGTAAAAATGTCTGACGTATTAGATAATTTATCAAAAGTTGTTGAGGCAAAAGATTTTGCTATAGAAAAGCTAAAAATTGGGTATGAAAAAACTTCTGCACCAACCACAGATAAATTAACATCAGAATATATTTATCCAAGATTGCAAGAATTTATGAAGGAAAATGATATTTTAATTGCAGAAACAGGTATTATTCCTCAAGGTGTGGTTCAGATGAGATTTCCTAATAATACAGAACTCGTTACTCAAACACTATGGGGTTCAATTGGGTGGGCAACTCCTGCTGCATTAGGAACATGTGTTGCGAGTCCTAAAAAAAGAGTAATCTTGTTTACCGGAGAAGGCTCTCATCAACTTACGGCTTTAGAATTGGGTAATATGCTCAAATGTGGAGTTAAGCCGATTGTAATTGTATTGAATAATAAAGGATATACAATTGAAAGACTTTTGTCCGATAATCCTGATGATAAATTTAATGATATTGTACAAATGAATTATTCTAAATTTGCTCGGGTTTTTGAAGGAGATATTTGGTCAACAAGAGTTGAAACTCAAGATGATTTTGACAAAGCTCTAAAAGTAACGCAAATTATGAATAAACTTTGTTATATAGAAGTATGTACAGATTCTGATGATACTCCAGAATTAACAAGGAAGATGATAGAAAGTTTTAAAAAGAATTCCAAAACGGAATCAGTTTCCATCCCTGAAACTTATTGCAAAACAAAACCTGAATCCAAAATTACAAAAGGGATTTTAGATTTTGCTACAAAAGTTCATGAAAGCCTAAAAGATTAATTTGGAGTAAAATTTACAGATTATAATTCAATATGCTTGCTCAATCTGAGATTCTATTGTATAATTTGCTAAGGGGCGGAATTAGTTATATAGCATTTCGTATCCAAGAGAAGAGAGGATAAAACTTTATGGAGACATTGAACAAAAATGAGGGTTTGATTACCCAAATTATTGGTCCGGTTATTGACGTTGAGTTTCAGCAAGGTGAACTTCCTGAAATTTACAATGCTTTGAATATTACGATGGAAGATGGCACAATTGTTGTTGCGGAAGTTCAACAAATGCTTGGTTCTAATAGAGTTAGAACAGTTGCAATGTCTTCAACAGATGGTTTAAAACGAGGTATGAAAGTTGTAAATACCGGAGAACCAATTAAAGTTCCTGTAGGGAAGCCTATTTTGGGTCGTATTCTTAACGTAATTGGTCAACCTGTTGATGAAATGGGTCCAATCGAAACTCAAGAATATCTTCCAATTCACAGGGAGTCTCCAAAGTTAGTTGACCAAAATACTGAAATCGAAATTCTTGAAACAGGGATTAAAGCGATTGACTTGATTCAACCTTATCAAAAAGGTGGAAAAATCGGGTTATTTGGCGGTGCCGGTGTAGGTAAAACAGTTCTTATTATGGAACTTATTCACAATATTGCATCAGAACACTCAGGTGTATCAGTATTTGGTGGTGTTGGAGAAAGAACTCGTGAAGGTAATGACCTTTGGAATGAAATGAAAGAATCTGGGGTTATCGATAAAGTTGCTCTGATTTATGGTCAAATGAACGAGCCACCTGGAGCAAGAATGAGAGTCGGACTTTCTGCACTTACGGCAGCGGAATATTTCCGTGATTTTTCTAAACAAGACGTATTGTTATTTATTGATAATATTTTTAGATTTACTCAAGCAGGTTCAGAAGTTTCTGCACTTCTTGGACGTATGCCGTCAGCAGTTGGTTATCAACCAACATTGGCAACAGAAATGGGCGAATTGCAAGAACGTATTACTTCAACAAAAGATGGTTCAATCACTTCTGTTCAAGCAATTTATGTACCGGCGGATGACTTGACAGACCCTGCTCCGGCGACAACATTCTCTCACTTGGATGCTTCTACCGTATTGTCAAGACAAATTGCGCAATTAGGTATTTATCCGGCAGTTGACCCGCTGGCTTCTAACTCTAGAGTACTTGATCCAAATATTATTGGCGAAGAACACTACGAAGTTACAAGAAAAGTGCTTGAAATCTTACAAAAATACAAAGAATTGCAAGATATTATCGCAATTTTGGGTATGGATGAACTGTCTGATGAAGACAAAGAAACTGTAAATAGAGCAAGAAAAATTCAAAGATTCTTGTCGCAACCGTTCTTTGTAGCTGAACAATTCTCTGGTATCGCAGGTAAATATGTAAAACTTGAAGATACAATCAGAGGATTCAAGGAAATCATTGAAGGTAAACATGATGATTTGCCGGAACAAGCTTTCTATATGGTTGGTACAATTGAAGAAGCTATTGAAAAGGCAAAAACGTTAGAATAAAAGTGAATAAGTGAATAAGTGAATAAGTGAATAAGTTTTTTAAATTCTTATTAACCTATTAATTAAGCTCTTATTAACTTTTCAGGAGTTAATAAATGAAACTGAAAATAATCACACACGAAAGAATTGTTTTTGAAGGTGAAGTTGATGAATTGGTTATTCAAACAAAAACCGGTCAAATGGGGATTTTGAAAGACCACATACCATTGACAACAGTGCTTGATGTTGGAGTTACAAAAGCAAGAATTGGTTCTTCAGAAAAGTTTTTTGCGACGATGGGCGGAATTTTTCAGTTCAAAGATAATGTTGCGACAATTCTAACTGATGTTTGTGAAGATGGTTGTGATATTGATGTTACTCGAGCTAATGACGCAAAAAATAGAGCAGAAGCACGCTTGGCAGATGCATCCGCAAAAATAGATTCTCAACGTGCGCAAGCAGCATTAGCTCGTTCGCTTGCAAGATTGAAAGCAGCATTGAATAAGTAGTTGAACTTCGGTTAATATTGCATTACTGATGTAGGTCAAATTGTATTTATTTTAATTTTAATCATTGTCTAGATATCTTTTTTGTTCTAGTAGTTTTCGCTTAAATTTTATTCGTTCTTCAATAGTCATATTCTTCATTTTTTCTAAATCTTCTGGATAAAATTCAACTCTTGACCAAGTTACTCCTACCCAATCACTTGGACCTGACACACAATTAGGCAGTTCTCTTGGACTCAACCAACTACAGTCTGTTTTAACTTTTTTGCCATCAACAATTACATATTTTGGTTTTTGATATTCAAACACATCACAAACAAGTTCTTTTAAATTGGTAAAAGGTTTAACTAAAGCTTTTTTAATGCGCTTTATTATTGGTTGTTTTATTTGTGATGTAGGTTGAATTGTATTTACTTTCATTAATAATCTTCTACTTTATACTTCCCAGCTTTTATTAATTCCCAACGAGCTTTAATTTTTTCTTCATAGGGTAGCTTTTCCAATCTCTCAACATCTTCAGGTGCTAAAACTATTTTTTGAACCTTCGCTCCAGCCCAATCATTTAGTCCAGACACACAATTAGGCAAATCCCTTGGACTCAACCAACTACAGCCTGTTTTAACTTTTTTGCCATCAACAATTACATATTTTGGTTTTTGATATTCAAACACATCACAAACAAGTTCTTTTAAATTGGTAAAAGGTTTAACTAAAGCTTTTTTAATGCGCTTTATTATTGGTTGTTTTATTTGTGATGTAGGTTGAATTGTATTTACTTTCATTGTTTGACCTCCTTTGCATTATATCACTTAGTTCTGTTGTCTGCAATGTCTTGTACTAAATCAGCACAAATTTTCCATTTTTTCTTCCCATAATCATATTTTGCATCTTTTATTAACAGCTTTGAACCCATTTGAATCAAAAGTTCTGCCTCTGATTCTCGTTCAACATTATAACCTTCGATAAAAGAGGCTTTAGTTTTTTTAGGGACATTAATTTCCCACAAAACTTTTTGAGCATATTTTTCTACCGCATTAGGTTCTATTGCTGTTGACATAAAACGTTCTTGTGTAATTTTATTAGGTAAAATTATTTTATATACAAATTTTTGAATTTCTTTTTCTGAGAAATGACCGGTTTCAATCTTTTGAGTAAATTCTTCTAGCACTTGCTTCAAATTTCTACCATGTCCTAAATCGATTGTACCAAAAACTCCAAAACCGTTTTCTCCTCGATAAACTTTCATATCATTTTTTAAAGATTGCTTGTTCAAAAAATTCTTTATTTTGTTAATTTGTTGTTTAATTTTTATTGATTTTGTTCCGTATGTAATAGCTAAATTAAGAGGATTTGAGTTATATTTATATTGCATCAAAGCTGGCACAACTTCACTTGGTCGATTTATAATTCCATCAATACAGTTTTCCCAAGTCTTTGAATCCAAATTTTTGTAATAATCTAATAATTTTATTCTTTTAATACTTCTTACAAACAGCGCCAATTTATCAACATTAGGAACGAAATCACTACCAGAACAATCTTTCCAAATTTTCATATACCTACCATTGTGCATATTCATAAAGTCTGCAATATCAGATAAATCTTGTTTTGACAATTTTTTAGAAACATTTACTGAATGCAACCAAAGTTTAAAATTAGAAAAATCGAATATTTTGTTAGTATTTTTGTTATAAATACTTTTTCGAATGCAATCAAAAAAATGTCGTTTTTTGATTGCGAGCATTTGCTCTCTAAAATAACCACCATAAATTTCACTGTCAACAAAAAGTTCTTTAACTTCTTCAGGAGTAATAGACTTTTTCGACGGATAAGCAAGTACGTTATTTATATATCTAACATTATTGGGAACTTCTTGAAAAATTGAAGCAGGTTGAGCTTTAGCTGCTGTTGAAGTTTTGCTAACTTTTGGTAGCAAACTTTTAAAACCTTTTGTTATCGCCGTTATTTTTGACATTTAAATTATTCAACCTTTTAAATAACCTTACTTATTAATAAAGTTATTTAAAATTTAAAAATTGTAAAAATAGCCAAACTATTACAAAATATTAAGATATTTATAAAAGGAATAGTAACCACGAACTGCTTATAACGCATATCCATAAAGAGTTGTAGTTATTTTAAATTACAACACAATATACAACCCAACGGCAATTATTGCAAAAATTAATGAAGTTATTGCGAATTCTTTGACAATTCGTGTTTCTGAGTGTCCGCAAAGTTCAAAATGGTGATGAATTGGAGACATTTTAAAGATTCTTTTGCCTGTTAGTTTAAAGCTTGTTACTTGCAAAATTACAGACAAGGTTTCAGCAACGATTACTCCGCCAAAAATTGCAAGAAGAAGTTCGCATCTGCCCAATATCGCTAAAGTTCCAAGCAGTCCACCTAAGGCAAGAGAGCCTGTATCTCCCATAAATACTTGTGCTTTAGGTTTGTTGTATCTCAAAAATCCGATAGATGCACCTATTGCAGAAGCACACACTATTGCAACAACGCTATGCCCACTCAAATAAGAAATGATACCACAAGCTAAAAATGCAGGGATTCCAACTGATGCAGCCAATCCATCCAAGCCATCAGTTAAGTTATAAGCATTTGAAGCTCCTGTTACAACAAAAACGGCTAAAATCGGATAAAATAATCCAATATCAAAACTTTTTGAGCCCAATGTTATAATTGTTCCATAAGTTTGCATTGCATATAAAGTCGGAATTAGAGCTATTAGAATTTGTCTTAAAAGTTTTCCACGAGGGCTTAATCCTCTATTTTCGTGTCCTTTAATTTTTAAATAATCGTCTTGGAATCCGGCAAGAGTCATAAAGAAAAGAGTAATTAAAATGATTAACGCAGTTGTATCCATTTTTTCTGCCATAAAAAGAGTTATTACAGAAGATATAATAATTGCCAAAATAATGAAAACTCCGCCCGTTGTAGGGGTTCCTGCTTTTTGAGCATGAGCTTCCGGTGCAACGTCAAGAATATATTGCCCGATAGTTTTTTTCTTTAAAAAATCTATATACGGAACTCCAAAAAGTAGGCATAAAACCATACTTATTAATACTGCAACAGCCATCATTATCATAGAGATTTCTCCTTCTTTTACAAGTTCATTTTATCGCAAAAAGAACGGAATATACAACCATGATATTAATAACATCAGGTTTTAAAAATATTTTTAATCTTAGCGGTAGTATCAGTGTCTTTCACAAATTGTGTAGGTTATTTTTTTTTGTGACAGCAGACTATACTTGTGTTTTTGGTTTTAATCCCCAAAAGCTTCTTATCCTGTTTGTTCTGATATTTTTAACTTCTTGAGCTATACCCTTTGCTAGAGTATTAAATTCATTTGCCACCATATCATAAACTTTGCCGTGAAATTTTTGTCCCATAGCTCTATTGGTTTTAGCTTGAGTAGTATAAGCACGTACTTCATCTCTATATCCCGTTCTAAGAACTTTTAATATAAACATATTTTCTTTATCTTTACCAACTTGTAAAATACCTTTTGAATATAATAAATCTCTGACTGTATTAATATCAAATCTTTTACTGATTTTTAAATTATTTGTAAGTTCTTCGTACATACTCTGATACTTGCATTGAAGCCCGAGTTCTTTTTGTCGTGCAATCATTTTATCAAGATACTTTCGACCCCAAGAAAATTTTCCTAGAAAACCTTTTAGTACCGACATTTTTCCAACCGAATTATTTAATGCATGTTCCAATTCATGCGCAATCATCCCTGCAGTTTTAACGTTAGCTGTATCTCCTTTTAAGAATATACTTGAGCCTCTGCTATATTTATTAGGTAACGCAACCCCATCAGCAAAACTTAACATTTGCTCCAGTTCACTTTTTGATGCTCCGCCCAAATCCAACGAACGACTCACAAATGTATCTCTATCGACAAATTGTATTTTCCTTGCAGTCTTTTTCCCGACTGTATCTTGAACAATTCTTTGCACTTCAGCCGGTTTTATCTCTCCACCTGAATGTTTCATAGTTTCAGCAATTCTTTGCCCAATTTTGCAACTGTTTTTAATCAACCCACGATTTGACATAACACCTGTAGCCTTAAAAATAATGCGTCCAAAACTTACCATAATCTTTTCGTTTTTCCTTTGTTTTCTGAGTTCTAAATTGCTTGTTCATAAAATAAGGTAAATAATTTTAGTTTGAATTATCTGTTCCCTATAAATTTGTGCAACATAATGTGTATTGTGTTGCACAAATTTTAGGTAAGAATATTTGTCAAAACACAATAG
>CAZHEI010000027.1:0-20430 GCA_964531425.1 uncultured Vampirovibrio sp.
ACAGCACCGATTAGCAAATCTGATGAGGTTATATACCGGAGATTTTGCAAAATAAGAAGTAAAAAGAGGATTGCATTTTTGTGATCCTCTTTTTTGATAACAAAAAAAGAAAGTCTTGCAGATTGTGCAAGACTCAAAAATATACATTTACCCCACT
This sequence comes from uncultured Vampirovibrio sp., assembly GCA_964531425.1. Taxonomy (GTDB): domain Bacteria; phylum Cyanobacteriota; class Vampirovibrionia; order Gastranaerophilales; family Gastranaerophilaceae; genus CAG-196. The sequence continues at coordinate 158 of CAZHEI010000027.1, forward strand.
AATTTTATACCACATTACACCATGCAATGTCAAGTACTTCTATAAGATGATTTTTTATAAATTTTGAAGACAAAAAAGAGCCCCAAAGAGGCTCTTTTTTCAATATCTTTTTATCATTTACTAAAACTTGATAAATTTCATATTGTGTCTTTCCAAATAATCTTTTAAATCTCTTCTGATTTCAGGAGCTAAGATATAAAGAACAATTACGTTTGGAATACACATTGCAATCATCATTGCATCTGTAATATCAATAATAGATTGAACATTCATTGCAGAACCAATGATAATGAATAAACAGTAAATTAAATTAAATGTAATTACACGTTTTTTACCTTCACCTAACAAGAATGTCCAAGCTTTTTGTCCATAATATGCCCAACTGATAAGTGTTGACATAGCAAACATAACTGCAACAATTGAAAGAATAATAGGGAAGAATGAAATTACAGATTGGAATGCATTTGATGCAAGTTCAATCCCTGAAATTTCACCGATATGAGTGTTTTCAAGAACACCTGAAAATACAATTGCAAATGAAGTAAATAAACAAAGAACCCCTGTTAAAAATGTTTCAAGCAAAGCAACAAAACCTTGTGAAATATGTTCTTTAGTTTGAGCAGCTGCATAAACAATTGCTGCAGCACCTGTACCTGCTTCATTTGATTGAACAGAACGTCTTAAACCAATAATGATTGTTCCAAAAACCCCACCAGCTACAGCAGTCGGATGAAAAGCTTCTTTTACAATTAATGCTAATGCACTTGGAATTGATGAGAAATTAGCCAAAATAACAACTAAACCACAAGCAATATATAAAGCACACATTGTTGGAGTAAGAATTGTTGTAACTTTTGCAATTCCTTTAATACCACCCATTACAACTAAACCAATTAATACCGCAGCAATTGTACCAAGTATCCAAGCATAACCATGGAAAATACTGCTTTCTCCGCCTGTAATAAATATAATTTGGTGAGCCGTTTGGTTAATTTGTATCATATTACCACCTGTAATACCGCCACCAATACAAAGAATAGCAAAAATTACAGAAAGAGGTTGTCCTAACCAACGCATTTTTCTTCTTGTTAAACCGTGTGCAATATAGTGCATCGGTCCGCCTGATACTGAACCGTCAAGGTTAAATCTTCTATATTTTACAGCAAGTGATGCTTCAATAAATTTAATTGACATACCTAAAATTGCACCGAAGAAAATCCAAAATGCAGCCCCAGGACCACCAATTGAAATAGAAATCGCAACACCTGCAATACTACCAATACCAATCGTACCTGACAACGCTGTTGCTAATGCTTCAAAAGCACTAACTTCACCACATCCGTCACCATGATGTTCCGGCTTTTTGATTAGGTTATCTACGGCATGCTTAAGTCCCCAAATAGAAATACCTTTAAAATATATTGTAAAGAAAATCCCTGCAACAAGAATCCACAAAATAATAACAGGAACTTGCCCGCCGGCTATCGAGACCGGAAAGAAAATGGCTTTGGCGACAGCATCTGTATAAGGAGCAATGTTTTTGTCGATAAATGCATCCACATTCATTGCTTGAACTGATTGCAGTCCCATAAGCATAGTAAACAACATCAATAAAAATTTCTTCATAGTCTCTTTTCCTCTATTCGCCTAATGTAATCTCGACTTTTTTTATTGTATCAAAAACATGTCAAGATTATTAAAAATCGTTACGTTTCATTACATTTTGTTAACAATAGAGGGTACGGAACAATTAAAATTAATATCTAAATCCTTTCAAAATCACTTGCACCATGTTTACAAATTGGACAAATAAAATCTGGTGGTAATACTTCTCCTTCGTAAATATAACCGCAAATTTTACATCTCCAACCTTTTTTATCTGAGATTTGAGGTTTTGGTTTGATATTTTTTTGATAAAAATCGTAAGTTACAGTTGGTTTATCTGACAAAACTTTTGCCTCAACAAGTTCTGCAATAAACATAATATGTGTACCTAAATCGACTTCTTGTTGAACATAAGCTGAAAAGTATGCATTTGTATTTTTCGTAATATATAAAACTCCGTTTGGACTACGTTTTACATCCGGAAAATTCGTGAATTTTTCGGTATTTCTGCCGGATTGAAATCCAAAAGTTTTAAACACATTGAAATCAACTCCTTCTGCAAGCACAGAAATGTTGAGTTTTTTTGTATGTTGAATCATTTCACAAGTCAAATTGTTCTTGTTTACACAAACTGCTATTTGGCAAGGATTGGAAGTTACCTGCATAACAGTATTTACAATGCACGCATTATCTTTTCCCATTTCATTGGCAGACAAAACATACAAACCATAACCAATTTTAAATAATGCAGACGTATCCATATTATCATCCCTCTATAATAACGTTAAATATAAGAATAAATTATTTTAACAATTCAGACAATTCACCAAATTGAGTAATTGAAAGTTTTTCACCACGAATATTTTCATCCAAGCCCAATTTTGAAATTGCAGAAACGATTTTTTCTCTTTCAAAACCTGCCCCTAAAAGGCAATTTTTCAAAGTTTTACGACGTTGAGCAAAGCCGGCTTTAATAGTTCTTCTAAAAAAAGTATAGTCTTCCAGTTTTAATAAAGGTTCTTTTCGAACTTTCATTGAAACAAGCGCAGAATTAACTTTTGGAGCCGGATAAAAAGATTTTCGTCCAACCAATCGTATAATTGAACAATCTGCCCAGAATTGTGAAAGAATTGTCAACAGCCCATACTGTTTTGAAGAACTTTTTTCTGTCGCAACAATTCTATGCGCAACTTCTTCTTGTACCATCAAAATTATATCTTCAATTACACCTCGATTTGCATTATTTAAATCATCGATTTCGCCCAACAAATGCGCAATAATCGGGGATGTTATGTAATACGGAATATTTGCAACAACTTTTAATTTTTCTCCATTAGCGAGCTTTGATAAATCGGTTTTCAAAATATCATTATGAATAATTTCTAAATTATCACATTCAAGTTTTTGGAGTTCTTTTATAGCTTCTTCATCCAACTCTACTGCAATAACTTTTTTAGCATGCTTAATTAATTGTTCTGTTACAAAACCAACTCCTGGACCGATTTCTAAGACAACATCGTCTTTTGTAATTTGTGCATAATCAAGAATATCCGAAATAACATCCGGATTAATAAGAAAATTCTGACCTAATCTTTTTTTAGTTCTAAAGAACTTTGCTCGTTGTAAATAATCCACCATGATATCCATAATAATACAAATAGGGAAATGTTTAAAGTTTTATTTCGCAGTAATTTGATTATGTTAGAATTAAAAACAAGGAGCTAATTGTGATTAAAACAGAAGAACGCTTGGAATACAGCCAACTCTTAGACGAATTTCTATTGGGGTGCAAAACTGAACAGAAAATAGGTATGGAATACGAAAGAATACCCGTTTCAGTTTATGGAAAAAATGTTGTTTCTTATGAAGGCGATTTTGGAATGTGCGAACTCTTGAGAGAATTTGCTCAAATTGATAATTGGGATTATATTCTTGACGGAACATCTATTATTGGATTAAAAAAACTTCATGACACAATTACTCTTGAACCTGGGTGTCAATTTGAATTGAGTTTGGAACCTCAAAAATTTGTTCGTGATTTAAAAGAACGAATTGATAAGATTGATTCAACTTTAAAACCTTTATTGGAAGAATTTGAAATTAAATTTCTTAATTTAGGAGTTTCACCAAAAACAACTTATAAAAATATTAAGCTACTACCCAAACGAAGATACCATTTAATGGCAAATTATCTTTGGGGAATTCTTTCTGATGTTATGATGAGAGAAACTGCCGGCATTCAAGTCGGTATTGATTACAAATCAGAAGAAGATGCAATGCAAAAATTCAGACTTGCAAATCTTATAATGCCTTTTGCTACAGCAATGTTTGCAAATTCAAAAACCAGAGGCGGAGTTGATACCGGTTACAAATCGTTTCGAGCTCTGGCATGGCTCAATACAGACAACGAAAGATGTGGTTTTGCCACAGATTTTAGCAAAAATATGTGTTTTAAAGACTACATATCAAAACTTCTTGAAACCCCAATGATATTCATTAATCGTGACGAAAAATGCTTAAGTTTAAATGGCAAACTTACTTTTAAACAATTTATGGAAAAAGGATTTGAAGAATATTATCCGACAATTGAAGATTGGCAGTTGCATTCAAATCTATATTTTCCTGAAGTTCGACTTAGAAATTTTATAGAAATCAGAAATCATGACTGCGTTGGTAATGGATTAGAATACTCCATCCCTGCACTTTATAAAGGTATTATGTATTCAAAATCAGCAATAAAAGAAGTCGAAGAAATTTTGAATAAATTTACAGCCAACGAAATCAAAGAATTGCGTTACAAAGTTGCCCGTTTAGCGATTCACTCCAAAATTAATGGAAAATCAATTTTGCCTATTTGTAAAGAACTTGCAGAAATCTCTTATTACACTTTAAAAACAGAGGGAGATGGCGAAGAACAATTCCTTGAACCACTTATTGAAATGCTAAAAAAAGAAAAATGTCCGGCTGAAATGCAATAAATTAACAGAAATCGAGAAAAATTTAACATTTCTTAATAAATCTAACTCAAAAAAGCAATTTTTCGAGTTAGATTTACTTTATATATATAACAGGACTATTAAGAGGAAAATTATATGTTAAATTGGAAAACATCTGCAATGAACTACGATATGCTGAGCCAATTCCCAACAGATACAATGAATCTTCACATGAATCAGCTTTGGGATAACAGCAAAGCATTGAGTAATCTATATACATTTCCTTCTTATGAATTTGGCAATTTTATGCCTTATGGAGGAATCAACGATAATTCCTATTTAACGAATCCACTCTATTCAATACAACAAACTGCTTGGGGAACTCCGGCATGGAATAACGGACTTCCTTGGTTGAACAATGGTTCAGGCAATTTGTGGAACAATTCCGGCAACATGTGGGGTAACATGGGCTGGAATGGTGGCAACACTAGTGGTGGCTCAAATGATAACAATTTAACTGCGGAAGAAAAAGGATTCCAAAGAAAACATAATGCTTTGATGTCACTTGTTAAACAACTTAAAGACTTTGATGGTTTAACAAATGAAGAACAAGACATACTTTCAGTTGCTGCCAGAGGTACAAAAGGTACTTGGGAAGAAAGATTTAATGCTTTAAAAGAAGCTTATGATAAAGTAGACAAAGCCACTGTTAAAGAATTTTTAGCAGAAGGTGGCAATAAACTTGGCGTGTCAAAAGATATTAAAGGAAATGTAAAAGACAAAGAATCTTTTTATAACAGACTACTAGCTTGTGGTTATGAATATGAAGGTACCTATATTGATAAACAATTGAATACCTTCTATAACGGCATTACAAAACTAAATGGTGCTGATGGTACCGATGCAGAAGTCGAAGGTATTTTAGCTGGCTTTGAAACCGGAACAATTGATGTCCTTGATTTTGTAAGCAGTTGGAATAATGAATTCAAGAATGATAAGAAGGCAAATAGAGTAATTCAACATTTTGCACAATACTACGACAAAATGAACAGTAAGAATGATGAGAATGCCAAACAAACAGCAAAAGACAAAATTTTAGAACCACTTGTAACAGCAATGATTAACAAAGCAAATTCTGTTAAAGGTGCATTAGATGCTGATTCTAAAGAAAAAATGGAAAAAGCAGTTGATGAACTAAGAAAAGCTTTAGAAGGAACGAAAACTGGTAAAAATGACAAAGTAAACAATAAGCTTTCAGACGCATTTGACACAGTATACTTGCTATCAAGACAAGCTGCTATGACCAAATTAAGAAATGATGCGAAAAAACAATACGGCGACATTGATGACGAAGTATTCAATGATAAATTGTTTGAAGATGAAACTATTAAAGACTTAAAAGCAGAAGGCTTTACTGACAAAGACATAAAAGGTGCTGAAGTAAAAATCAGCGATAAAAAGAATGATAAAAAAGTTGATAAAGACGAAAAGGCAGAAGAAGCTAAAGAAGAAGAAAATCCATCAAAAGCTGGCAACAATAACGGGAATGTAGAAAACGACCCTGATAGAAGTGGCGACATACAAACATTGGGCTCAGATGCTAAACACGATTTATATCATCAACAATTTGGTGGTACTATTGGCAAAGAAAATTCTTCGGCATTAGCTGAGAGCCTACAAAAAGTAAGCAACGAAGAGGATATATTGGATTTCTTAGACGGTTACTATGGAACTCCTGCTAAATACCCTCATGAAGGTCTTATGGAAAGACTAGATGATGATACTGAAAATGATATTATTACAGTTGATATAAAACTAGACTTTTTAAATGCCGTAGTTGCAAAAGCAAGCGCTCTAGGTTTATCCCAAGATCTGAATTGTAAGAAATTAAAGCGTCTTGTAGAAAAATGTAGAGGCTGGGAAAATGCAACAAGTTTGGATGTTACATATAAATTTGGCATCTTTTGGACCGGTGATACATACGGAGAAACCTTTGATAAACTGTTGCATGATTTACATAAAAAAATGAAAGATAAACAGCAATCACAACAAAAAGCAAGTTCAAATAAGTAAATAAGCTAAGTAATAGATGTAAGATAGATTAATTACAGGTCGGGAAAATTCCCGACCTTATTTTTATCGAATAAATATCTTATTCACCTATTTACTTATTTACTTTTTCACTAATGGTGCATATAAATGTAGCCTACAACTATTGTCCAAAATAAATTCTATCAGTATAAATATGCAAATAAACCTGTAACCACTTAGTCACTTTTTTCGATTCACAAAAAAAGAAAAACCCAACTAAAAAAAGTCGGGTTTGGAATCTTTGTTAATAATTCCTCATGTGTGTAGAAGGTTAGTGTGTAGGTTGTATGAAAGGTTGTGTGTTGTGTTTATTTAATGCTTACATATATATAAAGTATATTTAGAATATAAAATTGCACGACAATGTATATATTGTTACAAAACTTCACAATTTTAAAGCAAATTTTATGCTTACAAAATAATCCAATAGAATGCACGGTCGGATTTCAAAGAAATCCGACCGTGCAAGTATAATCATTAACAAAAATCTATTTTACTACTGACTCTACATAAACATCCCCAAAATATTTATTTGAAACACGTATAATATCAGAAGCTGTTACTTCATCTATCATTTTTACGTATTTATCAAAAAAGTCATAACCAAAACCCATTGTCTCAAAAAGTCCAATCACAGAAGCTTTTTCGGAATTAGTTTCAAGCGCAATTATAAAACTACCTTTCAGACGATTTTTTGCATCTAAAAGTTCTGTATCTGAAACAAATTCCATTTTTAGACGTTCTATTTCGGTCTTAATCTTATTCTTTGAATAATTTAAACTATCAGGATTTGTTCCGATATAGGTTAAAAAAGTCCCGCCTAAAGCTTTAGGAGTATATATTGAGCCTAATTGATATGCAAGACCATCTTGTTCACGAAGATTTTTATACATTCTACTACTCATTCCACCACCAAGAATAGTATTTATAACTTTCAATGTAACAAAATCTTTTGTGTTGCTTACTCCACTTGCTTGCCAGCCTAAGAATAACCAAGCCGTTTGTAAATCTTTTATAGTTTTTGAAACAATTTTTTTTGAGGCTAATTTTGTAACTTTATAATTGCTATATTTGAATTCAGGTTGTTTTTTATCAGATAACATTGTTCCAAACGAACTAACTATTTTTTCAGAATCAACATTTCCATTTACTGAAATAACAACATTTTTAGAATCCAAAATTTTATTATAATAATCAACTATATTCTCTCTTGTGATAACAGGAAGAGATTTTTCTAAAACCTTATTTGTGTGAGAATAAACGCTATTTTCAAAAATCAGAGTTTTAAAATCTTCCAACGCTACATTCATAGGAATATCTCGTTGTTGACGAATTCTATTCAAAATTTCAGAACGTTTTTTCTCAATTTCATAGTCATCATATACCGCATTATTTAAGATTTCATCTAACAATTGAAGTGTTAAATCAATTTGAGCCGTTGTTGTTTGTACATTAATAGTAAAATAATCTTCTCCACATGCCGGCTCGATTTTGATACCATTTTCTTCCATTATTTGAGCAAGTTCTTGAGATGAATATTTTTTAGTACCTTTTAGCATAACACCCGCCGCAAGAGTACCTTCTCCCGCAACAGATTCAAGAAACTCTCCACCTTTTGCGATTATACTGATTGCTATAATATCGTTATTATCATGTTTATTTAATAGAAGCGTAGACTTGTTATCAATCAAATATTTTACAGTGCCGTTTGATTCAGAAATTTTTTGTGCTGTATGTTTAATTTCTGCTTTTGTTTCACAAGATTTCATTGTTTGAGGCAAAGCAACAGAAACTGCTGATTTGTTTACACCGAGATATTTTTGCGCAACAAGTTGAACATCACGAGCTGTAACTTTTTTAATATTTTCAACATAGTTTTTGTATAAATCAGAATTACCTGTAAGAGTCAAAATATATCCGAGTTCTTCTGCTATATTTGAAGTAGATTCCCGTGCATAATAGGTTTCTTGCTCTATCCTTTTTTTTGCAGTGTTTAATTCTTCTTCTGTAACCCCGTATTTCTGAATATAGGAGATTTCATCAAAAACAGCTTTTTCAACTTTTTCTGCATTCTCAGGTGTAAAATTTGCATTTACATAAAAGATTCCATCATCACGAAAACTTCCATTTGACGCTGAAATTGAATATGCAATCCCTCGTTGCTCCTTAATATTTCGATAAAATTTAGAAGTTTTACCGCCTCCGAGAATTTCTCCCAAAACATCCAGCGCAAAAGTTTCATTATCACAAATATTAACCCCTCTAAAACCAATCATCATATAACCGGATTGTGTATCAAGATATTCAACTTTTCGTTTTTGTCCGTATAATTGATGTTCTTTTCTAAAGTTCTTTTTTAAAGGTTTTTTGTATTCCGTGCTGAATACTTTTGACATTTTTTCCACAACTTTAGGAGTATCCACATCCCCAACAATAACAGTTACCATATTTGATGGAGCATAATAATTATTGAAAAAATCAAGGATTTCTTCTCGCCTTATTGTAGAAATCACATCAGCAGAACCAATAACCTTACGCTTATACGGATGATGAGTGTACATCATCTCATTAAGATTTTCATAAACTTTTTTAGCTGGAGTGTTTCCATCTTTTGAGATTTCTTCCAGTACAACTTTTCTTTCCTTTTCCAACTCTTTCCGTGGAATTTGCGGGTTTGTAAGCATATCCGCATGTAATTCCAAAGCTGTATCAAAATGTTGAGATGGAATTGTAATATAATAATGCGTAAAATCTTTGCTCGTCGCAGCATTTACAATCGCACCTTTTGATTCTAAAATTCTATCAAAATCCCCCGCCGGATGAAGCTTTGTTCCTTTAAAAAATAAGTGTTCTAAAAAATGTGCCACACCAGAATTTGAGTCAACTTCATTAATCGAACCTGTTTTCACCCAAGTATCAATCGTTACAATCGGATTATTTCTAACTTCCTGTACAACGAGAGTCTGTCCGTTGGAAAGTTTTTGCACTGTAAAATCAGTTGCCCAAACTGCAACAGAAAAAAATAAAGCTGTTATTATCAAAAATATTTTTTTTATCATTTATAAAAATCCCCTCTTTTACTTATAAATAATAATATATTACTTTGAATTTTTCCAGTTGTTAAGGGGAGTAAATTAAAGGTGATTTTGTATAGAAATAATTCAAAATAATTCATTTGTAATTATTTTAGAAAGAGTTTCTGCTGATACTGAAGGATAAACATCTCCTATTTTTTCAAAAATATATTGCGCATTTTTTATTGATTTCTTTTGCTTCAGTATTTCAATAAAAACTTTTCTGAGCTCAGTTGCTGTATATAAACAAGAAACATTCCAAATTAACCAACCATTGTTAATTTGAACTTTAGTTATAATTTTTTCAAAAAAATCATTTGTAAAAATATCATCAAGATGATTTTTATAGATAAAATTAAGGATTTCTTTTGTTTCTTTAACAATAGATTCATTATTAGGAATCATAAAATAATTTGAAATTTTTTGTTCTCTTATAAACAATTGCATTTCATTTTCTTGAAGAGAATTTTTTTGAATAATATGCACTGCCGGAAATATAAAACCAAGCTGTTCGGCAATATTTTCTCTAAAATTATTTATCTCCGAACAAATAATTTCACTAAATTCTACAATATCAGAACCAATCTCAAGTCTTATTGTATCTGTTGAAAAAGTCTGTTCGAACAATTCTTCTATTTTGTCTTCCGTGCTTGTTTCCAACTGGGGCTTTGTTTTAAATAATTGCTTAATTTTTTCTAACATAGTAGTTATTTAAGAATATAAGCTAAAAAGTCAAGATATTCATAAAACTAATAACCACGCAATTCATTTGGCATCATTTGAGTATAACCACTAAACATATTTATCGGAAGCATTGTATCTGTTCTGTTTTGCATTTCCGGTATTCCGGACATAGAATTGTGTTTTGCCTCAATTCTTGCATTATAATCAGTATTTTCTTTAAACTGTTTAATTTTTAAAGCTTCATAACAACTAAATTTTTCTTCATGAGTTTCTAAAGCTGCACACTCTTCAATACCTTCTTCAAAGGAAACTCTACGATCATACCAGTATTTTGCAGTCACATTAAATTTACCTAATCCTTTTGGTTCAGTAACATCAACAAATGCAGACGGAGCAAAATCTTTCCATTCAGGAACATTAAGCCCAAATTCTTCTGCGCTTGAGACCAAAGGCAATAATATAGCTACTAAAACAAAAATTTTTTTCATAAATGTTTCCTTAATTATTTCAAGTAATAAGCGGACGACGAGACTCGAACTCGCGACGTCAACCTTGGGAAGGTTGCATTCTACCACTGAATTACATCCGCAAAGTTTATGGTTTAATTATAACTTATTCCCTGATTTCTTGCAAATAATATATGATACAGATGAAAGACTATTTACTTTTATGCTATCATGATATTATGAAACTACCAATTATCAGCGAAAATAGAAGTCTTAATTTCCTTTGTTGGTTCACATACGCTTATGCTATATTATTCACAACTTTATTTTTATTGGCAGAAATAAAACCTATTGAAAATTTTATTCTGGTACTTATGTTACCATTGTTGATATTTGGTATAGTTGCACTTTTAGCTCCCTATATATTTCTTCCTTTAGTTATTATTCCTATTTTTATAGAATTTTTCCTTATTAAACAAAAGAAGTTAAAAAGAGTAAAGCCAACCATAAAAAAATTTTTAAGTACAATTTTAATTAGTTTAACAATGCTTATAATATTAGGATTTTATATTATAGGATATTATTCAATCCCCCAAAAAACACATAAAATATACAAAAAACCAAATGAATACAGCAAAATAATAAAAAATATCGAAGACAAAGACGGAATGTCACATTTCCCAAAAACAATACCAGAAGATGCAAGTTCTATACAAATTTGGGGTTATATTGGAAATCCGAATGGAGAAGTTGTTTTACTAAAATTTCAAGCAAAGAAAGATTTTATAAAAAATGAACTTAAAAAACACAAATTTTTAAATTCCAGAACACCAGTCGGGACAAAACAAAAAATTTATCCTATGTTTTCTGATAATGGACGAATAACCTCAGAAGGATACACATTTTATGTATTAGACAAAAGTAAAAATTGTTATCCATCTGATCCTTGCTTTCCATATTTTGATGGAATAGCAGTTGATAAAGATTTGGAACACATTTTATATTACCATATTGTTCCAAATGATTGATACAAAAAATGCGAAAGTTGTTTTGCAACTTTCGCATTTTTTCATCTGGTCGGTTTTCGCCTATAATATCCACTAATTTTTGTACCATCAGTTTTTTCGTATTCCTTCACAAAAATCAATTCGCCAGAAAGAACTCGCTCATCAAGATTTGATTTATCTGGAATTACCCAATTATTATCTATTGCTTGTTCTAAATACTTATCCAATATATCATCACTAATCGGTTCATTAAACTTACCATATTCCCCCTTGTAGTGAATCCTTTCATTTTCTTTTAATCGTTCAAGCTCCATATTTTCAAACTGCCGTGGATCATTAGGAGAAGTAATTAATTCTCCTGCTCACATTTTTTCAACTATTTTTCTAGCAGCAACATCTTTAACAGATACTAAATTTAAATTTTTGTCTTCTGTTTTCATCCCATACGAGATTTCTCTACCAATTGCATTGTTCCACAAATCCATATTGCGTTCTCCTGCTGGTGAATTTGGAGTCTCATTTTCGTGCATATCCCCTAAATTCTTTGCTGTTTCTGAATCAAAATAATAATCCAAAACCCATTGCATATATGCATGCTTAAATGCATCTGCTTCATTATTCCAAGTTGCATGTTTACCTTGCCCAATGTCAAAACCATACATTTTTTGATATTTTTGAGTTTCTTTAAGAATATAAGAATTAAAAGCTTTTCGCCCCAAACCACCTGTTAATTTATTTAATTTTTCCAAATAAGTATTCATTATTGTATCTCCTTTTTATTATTTTAACTATTTTATTACCCTTTTACTCTCCAATAATATTCAACCAAATAACTTATCGCATCAAAAGGATGTTCTAAAAACTTAGCTTCACGACTGGATTTTATTTGAGTATGAGTCGGAACATCCACAATACTTGTACCTTCTTTAAATGAAAGATTATAAATATTGTAGAGAATCCATTTGCATTTGCGAGGGTCAATGAATAAATGCCTATCTCCTTTTGAATTTTTGACTCTTGCATTAAAAGCCGAAATTCTATTTAAAATAGGAGGATTGTAATCCCTAAGGCGAAACTTGACATTTTCATATCCGTGCTCCTTCAATGCATTTTTTATAATCGCATAATTCGTGTATTCACTTTGAGTACTTCTGTTATCGCCGGAAGCATCTCCGTTTATTATTATTTCAGATTTGTGATTAGGATACCTTCTTATAAATTCATCAATACATTGTTGCGTAGTTGTTTTTTCAATAACGATTTCATCAAAAAAGTAGACGTCATTATCATCTTTATGCGCTAATGCCCAACACATTGGGTCAACGTTAAAATCACAAGTTAAATATAGAGGTAAATTTTCATTATACCGAAGATTTAATTTATTTTTTTCATCAAAGCCTTTCACAACAAGTCCGGAAGAATAATCTCCAAACTCTCCAAGAACATTTATTTTATAATACTCTTCATCAAAGCTCTCTTTCATAGATTGAATAAAATGAGGGGGTAAATAAATATTATTTGTTGTCGGCGCAATTATTAATCTGTAATTTTCTTTAGAATGTTCTACAAACCTTCGCCAAATCCAACCTTTATCAGGCTGCGGGTTTGTGTGACCAAATAGTCTATACCTGAAATCAACCCAATTTTTCCCACGATAAGTATTTCTTAATCTGCCAAGCAACTGCTTGAAAGAAGAATCGCTAATTTGAGAGGCTTCTTCAATTTCTGCCCAATGTAAATTTAATGATTTGAATTTTTCAGGGTCTTCCAGTGCTGAAAAAAGAATTTCTGAACCATTGGAAAAATGTATAATTTTATCAACTTTATTGTATGTGTAATCTTTTTCCTCTACAAAACCTAACAAATTTAAGTGCTCTAAATAACTTACCAATGTTGTTTTTCGCACAAGTTCGTATTCCTTAGCTCCCACCAAACCTCGGCACCCTGGGTATTTTTTTGCAAGGAGAATCCCTAAAAGAGAACCGCACCAAGTTTTACCACTTCCATATCCTCCTTGATAAATAGCAACATCCAGAGAGTTTGAATGAGGAATTTCAATAAATTCTCGTTGTTTATCAAGCAATTTGTATTTAACCATATTTATCCTCCTTCATTTTTACATTTGCCTCCCCATTTACAAAATCTTTGATAAAAATTTACTGAATTTTTCATCAAAAATCTTTTAACAGCCGGAACTTCAGAGGATTCCAGAAGAGCATTAAAAACTTGAGTCGAAAACTTTCTATCATTATCAATATAAGAATGGTTTTCACACAAAACATCATGAATTAATGCCGCAATTAAGAATTTATTATCGGTATTAGAGCCAATAACCCTCCAAAAAAAACGGGGCACTGATGCCCCGTCAAAACAATATCCTTTAGGTATTTCAAACTCATAAATTTTATCTTTTTTGTAATCAATAAGTCGAACTTTCAAGGATTTTTTGTTTATAAATGGATATTTGTTAACAGATTTCTTTGTTTCTTCCGGCATAGAAGGCAATAAATATCTTATTCCAACCTGAGGAATTTCATCAAAAAAGATTCCGACACATTGATTAGAGTACCATTCATTCATCTGCATCAGCCCCCTCCTCTGTTATACTATTTTCAGGTTTACTTATTAAATAGTGATAATCCCCTGTCTTAAAGAACTCATCCAACATTTCAGACGTAAATCCTAACAATGCACCAACTTGGTCAATATATGGATTGCCACGATAAAAATTATTAGCTTTAAGTTCAATTTTTAATGCCTTAACATCAATCTTGGTCACTTGGTCGCTGTTTTCTTGGTCACTGACCAATTTAACAATATCTTCAAAATCCATCCCTTTTGCTTTGTAAACAGCACGTTCGACATCAGCTGCTGTTAGCAATAACATATTTATCCGCCCACGTTCTGCCCGTACCAACTCATCCTCAGTATGCCCTAACGCTTGCAAAGTGTTGTCTGTTTCATTGATTATATAACCTTGTTGGTGATTATATTTAACAATAAAATCCATACGTTCTCTATATGTATAAGGCTTTTTCAATTCTGCTTTGATTTCCATATTTTTCTCCTATAATTTAAATGTCACATAAGGGTTGACAAATAGAGAAAAATAGCAAATAATGTAGTCACAGGGTGGCGGTTTACCAGACCAGCCAATAGCCCTTAGAAAGCTAAGTGATACCTATCTTAATTGGTGGGTATCATTTTTTATTATGAAAACAATCAAAAAGATTAAAAATAATGCTATATTGAATTCTTCCATAATCGCCTCCTTTCTTCGGAACTAACGACCGAAAGCTAAATGATTTTGTATCGTCGTTCTTCTGAAAAGAGCTATCTTTACCCTGCTTGTTTATTTTACAATATATTCTCCAATTTGTCTATTTGATGCCCATATTTTATATACTCGCAAGTCCTATTTTAATTGCCATATTTGCTTCTTATGCATCTTAATTTTGTTTAACCAAACAAATCATCTAAATTTGTCCCACCACTACTGGAACTTGTTTTAGTGTATCCACAAGCTTCCCACATAAAATTCCAAGGAGTAGATGAAGAAGTATCACTATTAGCTCCTACATACATGCTAGTTGTAGTACGAGATTTAACTACTGGCGGATAGCTTGTACCGGTAGTAGTTTCTCGAGATACTAAAGCCAAATAATTAGTATCCATAAAAGGTTTTAAGAAAGTCACTGTTTGAGCACCAACAGCTAACCCCCATTGCTCACAATAACCATCACTCCACAACCTATAACCGCTGGTACCATTAATATAAGTTGCTGTTACATAAGGCTTTGAACAATTGCTTAAATCGGTATTGGCTTTAGAATCCAATCCCGTTGCTTCTACCTCTAAAATAACATTTGTTTTTGTTGTTGCGATTTCATTTAATGCAACATTTTTTGCAGTTTCTACATCAGCAACACCTTCTTCAACTTGCGTAACCACATCAACCCAAGAGGTATCAGATTTTGTATTCCCAACACAAATATATAGCAATTTCTTCACTGCATTAGGTTGCACCGTGTTAGAATTACCATAAATTGAGTTAGATTTTGAAGCATTGAAAGTAATTGCAGTACCGTAACCATCACCCTTAGAATATCCACTGTAGCCAATAACATGTGTCGCAACAGAAAATGCGCCGGTACCTGTAGGTGTACTTGATTGTGCTCTTTCTTGCAACGTAGCCGTACCTGTAATATTCGGCAAGCCCGCTTCTACAAATTTACCTACCTCACCTGTAACACTTGTAGCTTGCTCAAAGTAATCATTTCTTGGTAAAAAAATTCTTTCATTTTCTGTATCGATACCATAAAACCAAGCAATGCCATAAGTGTTATAAAATGCATCTACAACATTTTTGTCTTGAATATTGTAATATTGATGTCCATTTGCATTTACAAATAAAGAAATTTCCGTGTCACCTAGAGTTGTACGAGTTTCAACACCAGTTGCACTTTCTTCCAAACATTTTGCATAAAAATCAGGATAACCGTAACGAGTACCTGCAACAGCTTCTTTGTAAACATAAGTACCTTGCAATGCCCAACCCAAAGACTCTTCGTAAGTCAATATGTGGTCTTTGAGAATGATATCAAAAAGCTGAAATGAATTTATTCCCACCCAGCTTTCATTTTCACCATCACTCATTAAAAATCTACCGGCACATCCCTCTTGTGAAGGCAATGCAACATCTGCAATAGCATTGTTTAATTCCGTGTGATTGATATATTCAGCATCATTTATAAGTTCACTTACATTTTCAGGTAATTCATTTTTAAGAGCATAGTCTCCTCTATTTTGTTTTGTTGAAATTTTATCTTCTAGAGAAGCTCTAATATTATCAATATATTCAAAAGTTACATCCGAATTTTGTTCTGCATAATATTTTGCATTATCTCTATGTAATTTTGCTTCATCTCTGTATTTTTTTGCTTGTTCAGCAAAATACTGAGCACGATTATTTGTTGCAGAAATTACCTGCTTAGTAGAAGGAGCTGAGATATTTAACTCAGCTCCTGATGATGTTGTATAAACTTTAATTGTATTTTTTTTATCCATCTTATACCCCCTTTACTTTTCTCGGGTAAACAATGATTCTGTTTAAATCGCCATAAGTTGTATCTGCTACAAACATTGTATTTTCAATATTACCATCTGACTCACAAGCTTTTATTCCATAAAAATAAATTTCATAAGGTTTATTTTTAGGTACCAGCAACAAGTCCGTATACTCCGGTGTTAAAATAAAAGTTACAGTATCAGAATTTGTTACTGCAACCTGCAATTCTTCTCCAATTAGATTTCTGTCGGAATCTTGAATCGCAAAATAAACCGTATAATTTTTATCAGTATCAAATCCTGATACAACCAATTCCCCACTATCACCTTGATAAAGAGAAATTGTTCCATCATTATCTATAATTAAACTCATTTTATATATCTCCTTTTTGATTAAAAATCTTCTAAACTAATTTCTTTTGTTGGTAAAAAATAAGCATTCGTGACAGATAAATTACTATTTATCAAATCATTTTTTAAAACAGGGATTACAATCAATTGAGAAGAATTTTCTTCAGAACTTATACTATTGCTTAAAAGAACATCAACTCCATTTATAGTTAAATTTAATTGTTCAGATGAATTTGGGATTAAAAGTAAATACCCATTTGACGGAGCTTCATATTGTTCATCAACAGCTATAGAAACAGAAGAACAACTCATCCAATCCGGAACCATATTTGTTTTCTTAATTAACAATTTTGTTTTTGATTTGTAATCATCAATTGTTGTATTTAATTTAATCACTGAATCTTCAAATTCATCTGACATTTCATTCAATCTGGAATTAATAGTTGCAATATTAGATAGAATTGAAGAAATGCTTGTATTGATTGAATCAGAAGTTTCATCTATTTTATCATCAAGATAAGTAAAATTTTGATTCATTGTATTAGAACTCGCAAGAGAACCATATTCAATATTGATAAGTGTCATTATTTATTTTCCTCCTTCTATGATTATTACATCGTAAATTTTATCTATTTTTGCCTGCATTATACTTAATTGTTCTTTTAAATCGTTGTATTGTTCTTTTGTTGAATACGTATGTGCAACATCACTCAAAATTTCACGGTGTTTTACTTCAAGTTTTTCCGGAGTAACAAAAATGTTATACTGAAATATAAGAGCTATTAGCATAATTCCAACAGGCAAATATTTATATAAATATTTTTCCATACAAACCTCACTTTTTAGAACTCAAAGCTGCCATTGCAATAGTAGTTGCCATTTGCATCATTTGTGAAGTCAAATTTGATGACTCTGTATTTTTTTGTGTTGTAGTTGCATTGCCTTGGCTGGTAGCTAAAGATTGACTTTGGTTATCAGACATAGCATTATAACCGTACATATATAAAAGCATTAGATTTGTTAACAAACTTGCTGTATCAGATTGCGAATTCGCCAACAATTCATTAGCATAATTGCCTATTTGATTGGCATTTGTTTGAGCAAGATTATTGTACATGTTTGTTGCTTGAGATGAACGCACCATATTTCGTTGAGATAATGGATTGATAATATTATTTTCAAGATTTTTTGAAGTTTGTGTATTTAAAGCATCAACAAACGAATTCATTTTTGATTGATTTGTTACCGAATTCAAAGTTGGATTTAAATATTCATCAAGTAAACTGCTCATGTTATTGTTTACAAAATTATTAATCGTATCAAAAGCAGTACCCTTATTAAAACTTGAAGTAGTTCCATTATTATTAGTTTGGCTGGTTATATAAGGATTTGTAGTAGTTGTATTTCCGTAAACAGTCTTACTTGTTGTTTTGCTGGATTTTTTACCCATAATAAATTCCTTTCCGAAGCAAATGCTCCAATTTTACTAAATTTTTGTTTTAATTTTCCCGAATTCAATATTGTTTATGCAAAAATTTTGCCCAATATCTTTTGTATAAAAAGACATTTGCAAAGTTTTAAAACAAGCTGCAGGAAGTTTTTTAATTACTTTAATTTTTTCGTGCGGGAATGTATTTTTATCCCAAAATCCTTTATCAAAATAAAGAACATTTTGCAATGTTTTAGAAACAATATGACGTATTTTTGTTGTCAAAGAATTGTAATCTTTAGTGTATTCTATGTAGAAATCATTGCTGTAACGCATATTCATTGTAATTTTAGGAGGATATGCAAGAATTTTAAAAGAGTTTTCGACCGCCAAATTCAAATACGAACATTTATAAAATGCTTCAATAAATTCTCCGTCAAATTCAGAAGAATTGTATTCTTCATAAATTTTTTCTCCTGCTGAATAAAGCTTTGAACTAATAACTCTGATACAATTTAGTTTTTGCGATTTTCTTTTGACCCAACAACTTCTAATATAGTCATAAATCATTATTGTTGAATAATTTGAATTTTCACTCGGTAATAAAAACCAAACTTCATTTCTATCAGAAGTTACAACCGATAAAGCTTTTATTTTATCAAGCTGCTTTTGCGGTATTGAAAATAGTTCATTCTGAATTTCCAAAGCAACATTATCTCCAAGAGTTTTATCTCCATTTACAACTTGTAAAAACGAAAACACACCTTTTTTTGTATCATCATAGAAATACAATTGAGTACCGTGAAAAACCAATGCTTCATATCCGGCACAACCTCCTGGGGAATCAAAAGATTTATAAAAACTTTGGTCGCTTTCATCTTGGCTAATCATACTGGAAGAATTAGAATGAAATACCGCCAAAGAACCTAAATATGGATAAATTGCAGTAATTTTTTTGACAAACTCTATATAACCTGCTGAAGTTACTATTTCCGCATCAGAAGTTGAAAAATCATAAATATTTTCTTGAACTGAATACCACAAAATTTGATTATTAAATATCCATAATCTTCCTGCAAAAATAGCCAAACCCAATCCTTTTACAGTTCTTCCCTCCATATCGGTTAAATTCATCATTGTAACTTCATCCAAATTCCCATCAGAATCATGATTATCAATTTCAAGAGAAAAAATTTCTTCTGAATTTGAAAATACCCACAAATCAGACCAACCCTGAGTAACATCAGTTGCAGAAGATTTTCCGGTTACGGATAAACCTGATACTTTTAATGTCAACTTGCCATTTTCAGGAGAAAACAGATAAACTTTTCCTTCTGTTTCTGATTCTGTGTGCACCAAAAAGTATGTTGTAGACTTCTGTACACTTTCAAAAATATTTACAACAGATTCTCCTTCCGGAATAGAATCACTTACCGCAACATTTCCGCTTGAAGTACGAATTCCAACGCCGGAATTATTTTCAGTCGAAAATAATTCCACATTCTGCATATCAGATGCAGTAATCAACGATGTGGAATATTGCGATGTGTTTCTTTGAATTCCGGAAAAATTGTTGCAAATCA
>CAZHEI010000028.1:0-20333 GCA_964531425.1 uncultured Vampirovibrio sp.
TGTAACTGGTCAAGCAATCGAAGTTGCCGGCGGTTTGATGATATAATTTTTTTAAAGAACCCAAAAGGGGCGGGGCTAAAAGCCCCGCCCCTTTTGGTATTAATTTTTCTTTATATCCGAACATTGTAAACAAACTTAATATTTCTTAATAACATGGTGTTTTTTTTATTTTTTTTACATACGATTATAAGGGTTAATTGTACACCAATCAATTTTTCAATTAATCAGGGATATTAAGGAGGTAAATTATGAGAATACTCCCAATTCAATATTATGTACATCAGCCAAAAACGACATTCAAGGGGCATTTTAAATACTTAAGTGATTCTTGGAATTCAGGAGTTTTGACAGATACAGAACCAACATCTAAAGTATATACAGATTCTACTGAAGCCATTAAAAGTACGGTAAATTATAACATGAATCATTTTGCTACAGTACAAAGAACTGTTGAAGATTTTCACTCTGTTCATACTGGCAAAGTTTATATAGCAGACCCTTTGGAATTTGTAACTGATGATAAAAGAATGGAGGCTGATTATATCGTTTATGACAATGAGCCACCATATCCAGAGGTACATAGCGAAGTCAGCAGAAGTTATTTTGGAAATGATGAAACAGATTACTCAAAAAGATTTTCCGATATTAGAGACTACTATAAAAGGATGGAAAATGCCGATCGAATTACAGCAGATGAGTATAAAAATAAAATTCTTGCCGGTGTTGCTCCAGAACAGTCAAAAGAAAAATTAGATTTTTATAATGCAAGAATACAAAATGCACAATATCAACAATGGCAAGCTCAAGAATGCATGAATATCTATCAAAAGGGACATGATTTAAGAATGCTTGCTGGCAAGGAAAGATTCAGATTAGAACATTCTCTTCGATGGATAGTACAAGATATTGAACAAGATCTTGAATTCGCTAAAAGTGATGTTGAAGACTATAATAAACTGCTTAAGGAAAATAACGAAACTATTAATATGTTAAGTTATCGAAACAAACTTTATCAAGAATTAAGTGCTTTACCTACAGAAATAAATAATAAATTGAAATTACAAAGAACAGATGAAAAGTCCATTTATGCCGATTTGCAACTTAGTTTAATTCCTGATGAAAAAAATATATTACAAACAAGGATTTCTGAATTAGAAGGATTTATTCAAAAATATACAGAGCAATCAGATTGGTATAAGACTAGAATCGCTGAAGCATTAGAAAAGCTTAAAACATTACCAAAAGAATTAATTGATGCAAAAAATGCAGTAGCAACATCTGAAAGAAAAATTTCCAATATAAGGGGGCAGTTAATACCTTTATTTGATGAACTCAAGCATTTTTATGCAAAACAAAGAATTAAAGGATAGATAGGAGTATAAAATGAAAATTCAGCCAATAAATAATACACAAACTTTCAAAGGATTATTTGTAGATTGTTCAAAAGAAAATGGCGGAGACTGGAAAATGGTTTATCGACCTTATAGTTGGGAACTAAAAGATTCCAAAACTCCGATTATGTCCTCAAAAACGCCTATTGATATACTTGCAGATTATTTGCCAGATAATGAAGAAATCTTTATTCCTATGCAAGAAAATAAACCAGAGATTTCAAAAGATATTTTAGGCACTGTTAGTTATTATAAATATCCTGCAAGTTACAATAATGGAGAAATGCGCAGACAAATAATTTTTGGAGAACCACTTTCTAGAGAAGAATCCTTAAATATTTATCTTCAAAAACTAGATAAATTTGTTGAGATGAAACATAACAAACAATCAGAATTAGAAAAAAGTATTCAGTCTGCAGACCAAGATTTGCAAAATTTAAATAACAATTTTGGTAACAGTTCTTGTGCTTATGAAAGAACTTCTTTGGGATTTAACAAACATAAGCGGGAAATGGACAAATTCGAAAAAGACATGTATCAACAAGCTAAAACCCTTCATAAAAATGCAATAGACTATATTAAAATTAATTCCTCATTACAATCAATAGAAAAACAGAAATTGGAAATGCAAGAAGAGTTGGCAATGATAGAAAACGCTCGCAACAACAATGTTTTAGTTGATATAAGCAAGCGACATCTACCAGATCCAAACAAGGCTTACTGGCAAGTATTAGTAGAAGCAATTAACAATAAAAATATTAGACTTAATACTGATAAAGTTATTGTGTTCCCTCATGCAACAAAAACCTTAAAATCTTTGATTGAAGGATGGTTTAAAAGTTACAACGTATCACCTCATTTTGATCAGTATGTTCTTGATAGAATTCCCGGAGAATTAATGAGTTGCGCTGATTCTATGATATATCATTTCAAGCGTTGTAATAAGCCTCGATTTTAATAAACTATAGCAATAAAAAAAAGAAAGGACATAAGATGTCCTTAAAAATGGTAAGTATATAAAATTTGTAGACTAAATTTATTTAGGTTATTGGCTTCTCATCCGTGAAAAGCCAATAACTTTATTGTATATAATTCAATAAACTCATATTCATAGAAGCTGATGCAATTTGCATACTTGCTTGATATGCATATTGTGCATTCATCCATTGAGTAATAGCTGATGCATAATCAATATCTTGAATTTGAGAAAGATATGAAGTTAAGTTCATATTATTTGTTTCAAGAGTAGATGCTGACATATCCAGTCTGTTAGCAACTCCTCCAAATTTTGTTTGTTCGGTCGTAATTGTGTTCAAGGAATCAGCAAACATATCAAGCGTAGAGTTCATTTCCTCATATCCTTCTACTTCATCACCGTCAAGGACTTTTTGAATAGAATTACTTAGTTTTTTCAAAGCTCCCATTACGCCAACAGCTTCTTCTTCAGCGCCATCAGTTAAATCAGCTACATCTCCGGTATATTCTGTTCCATTTTCATAAGTATATACGAGATTTCCTGCATCATCAGTTGATTCTAAAACCCTTTTTCCGTTTGAGTCTGTATAAACACCGTTTCCTGCTTCAACAGCGCCTTTATAATATCCAAATACTTTATCTCCTGTTGTATTTATTACTTCAAACACCCCATCAGCGACTTCCGTTTGTCTAATATAATCAGGATTATCTTTTGGCGTTCCGTTATAAACGATATCTCCGTTATCATCCATTGTATAAGTTACAGTTTTAGTGTTTGCACCAGAGAAAATATAGTTATCATTGTATTCCGTGTTAGCCAAATCAACCATAGTTTTTGTAATTTCATCAATTTCAACTTTCAATGCTTCAAGAGAACCAGCAGTATAAGTTTGGTTGTTAGCCTGAATTGCTTTATCCCAAGCTTGTGAAAGATATCCGTTTGCAAGGTCAAGCAAATCATCCAACGCACTAAGTTCAGCTGATGCCATACCAATATTTTGTGTAAAAGTTTCGATTTGACCAAGTTGTTTATTTGTATTCAAAATATTTACAGATGCAATTGGATCATCAGTAAGTTCAATAACTTTACTACCGGAAGATAATTGAGTAGTAAGTTTATTAAAATTAGCTTGGTTCATTTGCATATCTGCAATCAATTGTGCATATCTTGTTGCTGAAGAAACTCTATCTACCATATTAGCCTCCTAATGACATCAATACGTCTAAACATGAATTACAAGTGTTAAACACTTGTGCTGCTGCTGAATAAGCGGTTTGGTACTTAACCAAATCAACTAATTCCTCGTTCAAATCAACACTGTTATTACTTAGAATTTGATCATAAATTGAATCTACAACATCTTGCTGTGTATCAACTAACGCTTGAGCATTACTTCCACCGGCAGCAATTTTCCCTAAAAGATTTGTATAAAAATCTTCGATTGACATATTGCCGAGTTCTGTTAATTTTAAATTTCTGGTACCAAGCATATCCACTACATTTTGAGCATTACCAACTGCATTTTCATCAAAATTAGCTGCGTCATCAAAATAAGCACAGGCAAGATTCCAGCAACCTTTATCAGTAAGTAAATCAGGATTAATAGTAATATTACCGGAAGTAATACTGTCTGCAGTGCCATCAGCTCCGACAAAAATCCAATTAGTATCGGTTGTTGCAGTTAGTTTTCCGGTATCATCAGGATTAATAGCGTATGCGCCATCTCTTGTATTCAAATCGTTGAACACTTTTGCAACAGCTTGAGCAATAATATCAAGTTTTTGTTGTGCAACGCCGGCATTCATTCCATCTGCTTCAACATCGCCGGAATGAAGTAATCCACCAATAGAACCTGTTGTTATGATTGAATTTGCATCAGCAACTATTGGTGTAATAGTTCCGTCTTCTGAGCGAGAAACGATACTAACAACTGCGGCTTCTCGTTTTTTAGGATTACCGAATTCATCCAAAACAGTATTGCCGTTTTCGTCTTTAATAACCCAATCATCAGGATAAGTTAATCCATTCTCTTCGCAATATGATTTTGCAGTTTGAATACTCAATTCGCCTTTAACCTTAGCTCCTCTTACCATTTCTTGATTGCCAATATAAAGTGTAACAGAGCCATTTTGTGGATTCTCTTCAACATTTATATCTACAAATTCTGCTATTTCATTAAGAATCATATCTCTCTGGTCTAACAAATTATTTGCAGTTAATGTTCCTGTTTGTGTAACTTGAAGTGCTTTGTTAACAGCAGCAAGTTCTTCCAATTTATCGTTAAAAACTTTAAATTGGCTATATATTTGAGAATTTTCTAATAATTCTTGGCTTTCACCATCTCCAAGAACATTTGTTGTTAAATTATCAAGTTGTTTACTTTTTGCATTTAATGTTTCTGTCAAAGTTTTAGCTGATTCTATAAAATTTACTCTTGCTGTAGAACTTGCAGGATATTCATTAAGGTTATTAACAGCTTCATAAAAACTTTTTAATGCTCCTGAGATTCCTTCATCTTCCAAATCATTAAAGATATCAGCTAAATCTCCAAGAGTACCAAGTTGTGCTTCATATCCTTTTAAAACAGAAAGTTGATCACGATAGTAATTATTGAGATAAGAATCGTTATAACGCATAACATTAGCAATCATAACTCCGCCGTTAGAACGAATTTGTGCTTCTGTATTATTACCGATTGCACCTGCAATATTACGTGTTGCAAGATTTACTTTTTGTTTAGAATACCCTTCAGTATTCATATTTGCAACGTTATGGGAAACGACACTGATTGCAGATTCGTTTACTGTTAGTGCGTTTGATGAAATGTTAAGTGCGTTAAATAAGCTAACCATTTTTACCTCATTTTGGTTTGTTTAGTGACAAGGTAACTGAGAGAATAAGTTATATCATTATTTTTCTCTTGTTTAACTTGCTTGACTTAAGTAATTTACGTAAACACTTATTCACTTAATCACCTAGTCACTTAGTCACCATTCGATGTCATATTTCTTCATTTATGGTCCACATGTCCAAGTCATGTGTGTCTGTTGTTTTGCCTGCTCCATTATAAATACTTCCTTGTGGAGCAAACGCATTTACAATTGTTTCCAACATCTTGTTAGTAATTGTAATGCCGTGTTTAATTAATTCCACATTCTGATTGTTTAGTAACACTAATTGGTCTAAAATGTTACAAATCTTTACTTTTCTTAACACTAGAGCCTCTTTTTGGTCAGGTTGATTCCTGTCTGCAAAGTCGATAAATTCTGACATTGAGCCATCTTTACCAAGCAACTCCATTGAGAGGTTTTTACGAAGATTATTCAACTTAACAATTGATTCATTTGTTGCCAGAATTTTATTATCGACTACTCCTAAATCATCCGATTTTGCCTTTTTGAGTAACGCTTTTTTCTCTTCAAACAAATCTCTGAGTTTTGAATAAGCTTCGATTTCTTTATCCAGAATGTTTATTAATTTTTTGAATTTGTCTTTCATTTTGTTAGTGATTAAGTGACTAAGTAACTAAGTGATTAAGTTTTATCATTATTTTTCTATTGTTTAACTTGTTTGACATTGGTAATTCCCTGTAAACACTTATTCACTTAATCACCTAGTCACTTGGTTACTGTCCTTTCTTTTCTTAGAACAGATACTTAATAAATCTGTTAAATATACCTTCATTTTGATTTCTTGAAATATTTCCTCTGCCTGATAGTGCAAATTGCAGATTAGAAACATTGTAAGAATAAATTTCGCCTTCATCATTTAACCAGCGTGGATCAACAATACCGGTAATAATGAAATCCATTCTTTCGTTACCGTTTACAATTGTTTTTTTACCTTGCACAGATAAATTCCCGTTTGGAAGTTGTTGGACAACCTGACATGCAATTTTATCACTCAATTTCATTGCTCTTGAACCGACTGCGGAATTTGAAACTTCATTAGAACCTCCAAAACCATCAGAATCTTTAAGTGATAGTCCAAACCACTTGTTAATAAAAGTTGTGAACGTATCAACCGTAGAAGAAGATTTTGCTGAGGAATAAGCCAAATTGTCGTTTAAAGAAATATTTTCTTCCATCACAATTGATATCAAATCTCCTATTTGACGAGCCTGAACACCACCAAATAATGAACGAGGAGTTCCTTGATAATGTTGCGTTGCTCCAAGAGTAAACAATGATTCTGCATTTACAGAAACAACTGTTGTCATTATGATTGCTATTGTTATTAGTAGTTTTTTCATATCCTCTTCTCCAAGTAATTATGTGATTAAGTGATTAAGTGACTGAGTGATTAAGTTGTATCATTATTTTTCTATTGTTTAACTCGTTTGACATTGGTAATTTTTTTTTGTAAACACTTATTCACTTAATCACCTAGTCACTCTGTCACTTTCCTAACACAAATACTCCGCTATAACACTTCTACCGTACATCAGACCGTATTTGATGTCATCATCCGAAATATTGAATTCTCCAACATATTCAGCATTTTTTCTGATATCTGCAACATCAACTCTTTCAAGCAAACTTTTAGGTGCAGATTTTGTGCCGTCACTGGTTTTATCAATAATAGATTCTTGATTTTCTTCTGCCGGTTTATTTAATAAATTTGCAGAAGTCCTAAGTGCATTTACTGCTGAAAATCTTTGTACATTATTATTTTGTCCTACTGATGAAATCATTTATATCCTTTCGTATTAGTGACTAAGTAATTGAGTGATTATGTGATTTAGGTATTGTCTTTTGTTGAACTTGTTTAACATTGGTAATTTCCTGTAAACACTTATTCACTTAATTACCTAGTCACTTAGTCACTTTATTATTCCCCTACATATTTTTCCATTTGTTTATAAATTTGTTGAGCCATTCCAAGAGATGTTCTAGGATTACTTGCCATATCGTGACCGATTTGTTGATAAATAATTGATTTGAAAGTGTCTTCGTATTGGTTTTTTTCTCCAAATATACTACCTTCTTTATCAACTGTTTTATCCATTTCTGTAAGCATTTTTGTTATAAAAATTGCTTCAAATTCTTGTGCAGCTTTTTCTAACTGAGCTTTTGAATCTCCTGCATCTTTGATTCGGTTGTAAAGTATTTGATCAGAGTTTACAACTTGTGCATTATTTAAATCGTGTTTTATTAAGTCTAATGTAGGTGTTGAAAAGTCCATATTTTTTAAGTGAATAAGTGAATAGGTAAATAAGTGAATAAGATTTTATGTTTGATTCTTATTTACTTATTAACTTTGCTCTTATTAACTTATACCTCCTCTCCTAAATAATTATCAACTCAGCTTGTAAGCTTCCTGACTTTTTCAATGCTTGAAGTATTGAAATTAAGTCAACAGGCGCAACTCCGATTGAATTCAATGCGCGAATTAAGTCGTTTAAGTTGCTGTTTGCAGGCATTTCGACCAAACTGCCCGGAGCTTTATTTATTGTTATATCTGCATTTTCAAACCCAACAGTTGCACCGTTTGCAAAACTGTTTGGTTGAGAAACTTCATTTGATGTAGAAACCGTAACTGTAATATTACCGTGTGCTACAGCTGCCGGTAAAAGCTTAACATCTGCACCGATTACAACAGTTCCTGTTCTTTCATTAACTACAACTTTAGCTCTTTCTAAAGTCGGAGAAACTTCCATATTTTCCAACAAAGAAATAAAAGTTACTCTATCATTCATAAATCTTTGAGGAATCATAACTTTAACGGAACTACCGTCAAGAGCTTGTGCCGGAGCAAGTTTTGAAACAGTATTAGCAATTCTTGAAACAAGTGTGTAATCGGATTTATCTAAACAAAGTGTAATTGAGTTTTCATCTCCGATTTCTGTGTAAATATCACGTTCAATAATTGCTCCTCCTGGGATTCTTCCGGATGTTGTAATCGCAGTTCTGGCAGAAGAACCACCTGCAATTTTATTTATACCACCCACTGATAAAGGACCTTGTGCTACAGCAACAGCCTCTCCATTTGGAGCTTTGAGAATTGTTTGAACTAATACACCGCCCTCAAGGCTCTTTGCATCGGCAATTGCAGAAACTGTTACATCGATTTTATCTCCATTCTTAGAAAATGGAGGAACTGTTGCTGTTACTATTACTGCTGCAGATGCACCTTTTTGGATATAGTTTTCTTGTTCAATTACTGTTCCCAAGTTTCTTAAAAGCATTTTGTTAGTAATTTGAGTTGAACGAGAGTTGTCACCGGTTCCGGGAAGACCTACAACTACACCATATCCAACAAGCTGGTTTTCTCTAACCCCTTTAATATGAGTTAAGTCCATAATACGAACTTTTGCTTCTATTGCGTTAGCAGGAAGCATAACTGTTAGTGTAATTAGCAAGAATAATGCAAATATTTTAGTGACTAAGTGATTAGGTGACCAAGTGATCAGGTGATTAACATTATGGCTCAAATCAAATATTTGCTTGTTTTTTGTTATATTTTTATTAAAAATTTTCATATACTTACCTTTTATCCCATTTAAACTTCTTGAACACCTCAAATACTAACAAGTACTCGGTTTTCCCCAATGACTTTTCCCGTATAAACTTTTTTATAATTTCTGTTTTCTACGTTTATATAATCTCCTGTCATACCGTCAGCAAGCGCTGTCCCATCGATTGTTACCATTACTGCTCCATTTGATACAAAGAAAATTCTTACTCCCATATTTCTTTCTACATCAGGTTTCATTTTTACAAAACGTTTATCAATAATTTCGCCTTTTTGAAATGCTTTTTTTGCTGACATTTCTTTACTTAAAACTTTGTCCGACAAAACATAATCAACCTTTTGTGAAACATCTATTCTTTTAACAATTGTAGCTTCTCTTGTAATTGCTTGTTCTCGATTAATAAAATCAGCTGCAACTAAAACATCTTTGTAAACACTTGTTTGCGCTGGTAAGTTCAGAGTCTTTACAAAAGCATTGTTTACATAAATGTCAACTCTTTTAATATCACGAGGAATGATTTTATCTCCCCCTTGAACGATTTTGTAAGTTATCTTTCCATCCGGCAATTGTAATTGAGCAAACGGAGTCGCCGTAATTTTAACTTCTACATCTGCATTTGTATTTTTTCTGTAGCCTGCTTCAAGTTGTTTCGCAATTTGACTTTTGATTTCAGCAGAAGAAACTGTTTGGGCGTTAGCAGGTTGGATAAGAATAACAGAGAAAGTGAATAAGTAAATAAGTGAATAAGTGAATAAGTGAGTAACGTTAATGTTATTCACTAATATTTGTTTAATATTCAAATTTTTAACAAATTTCTTAATCACCTATCTCCCCTTAACCTCTTATTTACTTATTCACCTAGTCACTTAGTCACTTTCCCTACGACATATTATTAGTCAACTGCAAGATATTGCTTGAAGAATTAATCAATTTTGAATTTGATTCAAATGCACGCTCTGCTTTAATTAAACCAACAAGCTCATCTACGATTTGAACGTTAGAACCTTCCAACATACCTTGTTGAATTAAACCTAAACCGTTTTGCCCTGGAGTATCTTGAACAGGGTTACCAGAAGCTTGAGTCTCTTTGTACAAGTTGTGACCAATTGACAACAAGCCTGATGGGTTTTGGAATTTAACCAACTGTAATGAACCAACAATTGATTGTTGAGTTTGCCCAGGAAGTGTTACAGAAATGTTACCATCTTGAGTAATCGTAATTTCTGTAGCATCACGAGGAATTGATACAGAAGGTTGAATCAATAATCCGTCATTTGTACAAAGTTGACCAAGTGAATCAACTTGAAGACAACCATCACGAGTATAAGCAAGAGAACCATCTTCTTTCATAACTTGCAAGAAACCTTCCCCTTCAATTTCAATATCAAGCTGACGACCTGTTGAAATTGCTGTACCTTGAGTAAAAACTCTTGTTGTGGCAGCTGTTTTAACCCCAAGTCCGATTTCAATACCAACAGGCTGATAAGTTCCTTGATTCATTAATGCCCCAGGAGTTCTGGATGCTTGTGATAACAAATCTTGAAACTCAATTCTAGATTTCTTAAACGCAGTTGTGTTTACGTTTGCTACGTTGTTTGCAATAACATCAAGGTAATTTTGTTGTGCAATCATACCTGTTGCTGCTGTTGTTAGTGCTCTTAACATATTATTTCCTCTCCAAATTCGGTTTTTTACTTGTGACTATGTGATTAAGTGACCGAGTGATTATGTTGTTTCAATATTGATTATGTTTAACTTGTTTGACTGTAGTAATTTTTGTAAACACTTATTCACTTAATCACCTAGTCACTTATTCACTTCTCATTGTCCTATCCTACCTACCGAAACCGCTGTTCTTAGCAGGTCATTATTTGTACTTACAACTTTTGTAAGTGATTCGTAATTTCTGGAAGTCTGAATAGTATTAATCATTTCCTTGATTACGCTTGAGTTTGAAAGCTCTAACATTCCTTGTTGAACAGTGAATTTTTCAGCTTTTAACTCCGGATTGTTTTCTTTGTCCATTGGAACAAATCTGCAATCTCCAATTTCAAATAAATCTTCTTTATCAGAAAAGTCATATATACCAATCGTTTGCATTGGTAATTTTTGAGTATAAGAGTTCATTTCAATATTACCGCTTTCGCCAATAATTATCTCCATTTTGTCTCTCATTAATTCAGGATCCCAATCTTCGGGAACCATTCTTATTCTACGGTTATTTACATCAAGAACATATTCGCCTTGTTTAGTTACAAGATAATCATCGTTATTTACAATAAAGGAACCGTTTCTCGTGTAAGATTCTTTTCCTTCAACATCTCTAATTTTGAAGAAACCATCGCCTTCAATTGCTAAATCGAATTTGTTACCGGTTTTTTCTAATGCACCTTGAGAAAAATCATGCACATATTCATAAGATTGAGAACCCATACTTACTGTTCCCAAATATCTTGAAGTATCATTTCTCAAAATAGAACCTTCTTGAGAATAAACCGCAGATTCCATTACATCCTTAAAACGCAACTCACCCTTTTTAAAACCAACAGTATTCACGTTAGCAAGGTTATTTGCTATCCTATCATTCATATCCATAAGAGCGATCATTCCTTTCGCTGCAGATTCCAAACCTCTTACAATCATTAGTTCGCTCCTTTGTATGTGTCGTACTTACTTAAAACTTTTTTTACATAGTTTTGGGTTTCAGCGTATGGAGGGATTCCACCGTACTTTTTAACAGCATTAGGACCTGCATTGTATGCAGCAAGCGCTAATGATTTGTCATTCCCAAATCTATCCATTAGACCCTTAAGGTATTTTGTTCCACCTTCAATGTTTTGCTCTGCATCATAAGCATTTGTAACACCTAATCCTTGTGCAGTGGATGGCATTAGTTGCATAAGACCCATTGCGCCACAATGTGATGTTGCTTTTGGATTAAATCCTGATTCTTGATTGATTACTGCTTTCACAAAATCTTCATCCAAACCATTTTTATCCGCATATTTTGAAATTAAATTGTCAATTTCACTGCGAGAAACGGAAGTTGGATTTTGTTTATTTTTTACACTGGAATCAAGGATTTTTTGGAAGTCGCTATCAGGTTTTTGAGCAAACGAATCTAACGATTGAATCCTGTTTTCAATCGCACTAATACGTTGTAAAGCCATGTCTAAGCTTGAAAGCTGCACCTTCCCGCTCCTCTTTTTTTATACCTCTTACCATATACTTGCAATTTCATTTGCAAGCGGATTTTTAATCCTCAAGTCTGTTGGGGTATATTGCACCCCACGTTAGTCTACACTAATAATATATATTGTATTGATAAACCGGACATCAATCTTTAGGTCTAAATTTTAGATAAAATATAGTCCACATGGTCTATATGGATAAAATTTAAAACCTGTACAAATTTAAAGTAGAGGGCGGATTTGCTTTAGCAAATCCGCCCCTTTTCGTTAAAACTTATAAAAATCTGTTATGCTCTTTTTCCCAACCAACAGATGTAACCCTTCCGTGTCCTGGATAAATTCGAATTTCCGGAGGGAGAGTAAAAATTTTTGTTTCAATACTTTCTACTATTTGGTCAAAATCTCCACCTTCAAGGTCACAACGACCGACAGCTTCCCTAAAAATAGTATCTCCGCTAAAAAGTGAATCCTCAACTAAATAACAAACGCCACCTTGCGTATGCCCCAGAGTATGAATAACTTTTATTTCATGATTTCCCAGTTTAATTATTTCACCATCTTCTATAAAACGGTCTATTTTAGGAATCTCCATTGCAGGCATTCCAATCATTGGCAAATAAGTATTAACTTGCTCAACCCATTTTGTATCAGCAGAATGCATTAGAATTTGAACCCCGCTAGGAGCTTCATTCAAACCTCCGATATGATCAAAGTGTCCGTGAGTAAGCAAAATATACTTAAGATTGTAATCAATTCCATTTTGCCCCGCTGAACGAATGTCTTCCCAAATATTAGGACTTGAGCAATCAATCAGCGCTGCATCTTTAGTTTCTTCATCAATAATTAAATAATTATTGTTTTCAATAGGTGGTTCAATATATGTCTTAATAATCATAGGATTATTTTAACATGAAAAACTTAATATAATATTATGTTACTGACAAATTGGCTTCTTTTTCTGTCAATGGTCCTTTTTCCTTTAAAATCAAACTAAATTTTTCTAATTTTTGTAAAATAGATTTTTGTAAATTTGTTTTATTTTTCTCTTTTACTTGCATCGCTTGTTTTAAAACTTCCGGCAAATTAAGTCCCTTATTCATTGTAAGATTTTTGAAATATGTTTTTTCATAATTTTCAGGGATTCTATCTTTCCAGTAATCTCCACTATTACAATCCCATTTATTTATATATTTATTTAATCCCAAAATATCAAATATATTCAAGAATTGTCTTTGAGTTGTAAAGATTTCCGCCAATTTTGACCTTCGATAAATATATTCTTTCTTTAATTCATCTTTTGAAATTTTCATATTTTTAGATAATTCATCTAAATCTTTTTTTATAAATTCTTGTGTAAATGTATCATTTGAATTAATTTTTTTTGATAATTCTATCAAAGAACAATTGTCATGAGTCCCTATGCCGACTGTAAATTTGCCGTCTTTGTATCCATTGGCTAAATAATTATTAACTGTTCCCATATTTTCATATACATTACCTGTAATTAAGGTATGTGGGAATTTATTTTTTGTATAATTAACTGTCTTTACAATGTCATCATCTCCAATAAGTTCAAAGAACAACATCTCTGGCTTATACTCTTTCCCTTTAACTTTTTTTGCAGTACTTTCTAGTTCATTCAACAATTCATCATTTATGTTATCTACAATTTTTCCTTCGGATTTTTCGGGTGACCATTTTACAATACAAGGATTAACCATTTCCCAAGCTGCATCAATGCGCACACCGTCATATCTTTCCAAATTAGCTTTCAGTCTGTTATTGAATAAAGTTATTAATTTTTTTCTAACTTCATTATCATTAAACTTATCTAAATCCGGAGCCGGACTACCCCAATCCAGAAATTTGTTATCAAAATAATATCCAAAACTATAATTATTACTAAAAATATTTTTATTTCTCCATTGAACAGAAGGAGAAAAACTTATTGGAATATCTCCATATATTTTTAATCCGTTATCATTATAATTTTTTTTTGCCATTTGTTGTTGTTTATTTGCAATAAACTGAACGAATTTGAAATAATCAATTTGTTCTTTTAGTTCTTCTTTTAGATTATTTATTTTAACATCATTTTGCTTTAAATATAAATCTTGATAAACTTTATCCCAATTTTGCCATTGAGTAGAACTATATTTTTCAGACAAAGCATAATATAGAGAGTCTCCATCTAACCAATATGTATTCTTTTTACAAAAATCTCTAAATTCTTGTAAAATTAAATCATTTTTGTCAAGTTGCCTAAATCTTTCAAATGCAATATTCAATAATTTG
Organism: uncultured Vampirovibrio sp.; assembly: GCA_964531425.1. Classification (GTDB taxonomy): domain Bacteria; phylum Cyanobacteriota; class Vampirovibrionia; order Gastranaerophilales; family Gastranaerophilaceae; genus CAG-196. Next base: position 14,329 of record CAZHEI010000028.1, read on the forward strand.
GAATAGACAAATTCTTTAGAAGATTTTTTGTAATCTTGTCTTACTAATTTTTCATAATCAGTTTTATAACTCTTATCTTTATTTTGTACAACAACATACTTTTCTAATTCACTTGGTTTTAAAAGATTTCTAAAATTATTTTCTGTTAATTTAAACAAATCTATAATGTGCTCGCCAATAGAGAAAGATGCACTACTATATGGAGAAACCGTATTATCTTTTAAAATTCCTTGTGGATTTAGTTGTAAAGAATTTATTCCGCAAAGTTCTTTGATAAAATTTGCAAATTTTTGAGCATTATCGGATAAAGAGGAACCAATTCCTAAATTTTTACCGGCTTCTGATGGTATAAGATAATCAAATACAATAGCAGTAGTATCTTTGATACTAAGTTCCTTTTTAGCAGAACGAATGCATTGCATATAAGCTTGTTTTTCTTTTGTAGTCAGTGCTCGTTTAAAATTTATTGTTGATTCTTGGATTTTCATTTAAATTACCTACAAGGATAAAATTTGTCGGATAAATTTCTTTAATTAGTAACATTTGTTATAATTTTGCTCGTTTTAAACTGTCTAATAAATTAAACAATTTTGGTATAACTTGCTTTTGATGGTTTAAAGTTGCCAATTGTTCCTTTGATAAAAAGCGTTTGGACAATTGCTCGTATTTTGACTTAGATTCTATTAACCGTTCGTGCCGAAGAACTCCTCGCACAATATATTTGCTATATTCTTTTTCTAATTCTTGGGTTAAACCTAACTTTTTAACAAGATTTGTAATAGCATCCATTGCTTTAAAAATATCAAAATGTTTATCAGAAACAGACCTCATTGCTGAATTAGGATGTATTAAATAATTATAAAAATAATTATCCGAATATCCTATTTTATCAGCTGCAAGAGTTGCTCCATAAACAAAAACTTGATCTTCACCAAGATTAGATTTCGAGAAATGAAGTTTATGTTTTTGTATAAAATCATTTTTATATAGCTTATTCCAAGAAGCAGTAAACAATCCTCCAAAAACTTTTTCCTTAAAATTTTTCCAATTAAAAGTTTCACCAGAATTGATTTTGAAAACATATTTTAAATTATCTTTAATGTTACCATATCCTATGACATTATGATTTTCATCTACTTTTTTATAATTAAAAGCCAAAATGTCACAATTTTGTTCTTTTGCTTGCTTATAAAGAGATTCAAGAGCATTTTTTTCAAAAGTATCATCAGGATCTAAAAATGCAACATATTCACCTTTTGCCATTTTTAAACCGTTATTTCTTGTCCTACCAATACCTTGATTCTCTTGATTAATTATTTTAATTCTTGAATCTTTTTCTGCATATTTATTTAAAATATTAAGCGAATTGTCTTTAGAGCCATCGTTGATACAAATCACTTCAAAATCTTTCAATGTCTGATTTTGTAATGAATCCAATGCTGTTGCAAGATATTTTTCTTGGTTATAAATAGGGATTATAACAGAAATTTTTTTATAGTCAGAATTCTTATTGTTCAATGCAATTGGTAGAATTTTCATTTTTATATTCCTTTTTCACTAATTCCATTAAAAAAGAGCACCGAACCCAAATACTCAGTGCTCTTTTATTTCTTTTATATTACAGCAGATAGATTACCGTCTTTTTTAGCTTCTTCTGCCTGTTTAGCGCCAAACCAGCCTTGTTTGTAGCCTACATAACCTAACCCAGCAACAGCTACTGCGCTACCTGTAACAATCGCAGCTGTTTTGTTTTTCTTCAACCAACCTTTGAATTTTATCCAACTACTTTCTGGCTTTTGAACTGATATATTTGATTTAAATGCGTCATTATTAAACTCACCACGACCGTTTGTTCTAAATTCAGTCGCTACATTATTATCCTGAGTTCTAAATTTATCTTTTAAATATAATTCTAGTCCTGAGCGTCCACCATTATAAGCATTATTATTATGCCATTCAATTTTTTCTTTCAAACAATTATCTATATACTGTTTTTGTTTTACATCAAAAGTTCCATCTTCCATTGGTTTTAAAAATTCTTTAACTTGTTTAACCATGTCATTAGCACTATGTTCAACTCGCGCTTCATCTAACACCTCATAAGATACATTGCTTTTCAAGCCAAGTTTGGATGCACTTAACATAAATGCATCTTGTGACAAAAGTCCTGTTTTTCCTGGAGCAATAAAATCAGGAGCTCCACCGGATTTTATATTAATTACAGGGGTAGCAGAAGCAAAACTTTCAAACGGTGTTATTCCACACGGTTCCCATCTACTTGTAAATATAGTAACATCAGCGCAATTCGCTAAACGATTTGGGAATAAACCATTTACATAACACGCATTTCCCTTGAAAACACCCTTTTTACCATTTACTTCAATATTCGCAATTTTTTCAAGTTCTTCTTTTATACCTTCCCACTCTTTATTGCCATCACGGAAAACATCTTTACCAGCACCAAATAAAAGTTTAGAATGCAGGCGAGTTTCCAATGGCACAGAAGAATCTTCAAGAAATTTTCTAAAAGTCCTTGCCGTAACTTTTAAACCTTTTTGAGGGTCAGGGCGCCCCCAAGACAAGAAAAGTTTATCTCCTTCCTGATATGAAGAAAGTCCACCTAATGTTAATTTTAGGTTTGTATCGCTACCTCTATTTCCCTTAATAACAGTATCACTGAAGAAAATCTTTGCAATTGCATCAGAATCAGTTGAAGATTTTTGAGTAGCCTCAGCTATTATATCAATTAAATTCTTTTTATTTGCAGTTTTTGCATTAAATATTTTTTCAACACCATCTGCTGTGGCATAAGGTGTATACTTTCTTGGATTATTCACATCACCAAAGATAGAATGCAAGGTCCCCGTCCCAAAAAAGGCATTTTGCTCATTTGTTTTCATATTTGCAGGTTTTGCACCATTAACAACATCTATTGTTTTATCTTTGATGTTTATTAAATCTTGAGTTAATCCCTTAGCAATATCTTCTGTTGCAAAATCTCTTGTTTCTTTTCCATAATATTTGGAGACATTACCAGGAACACAATTCTCAGGATATTCATCAGCGGTTGCAATAGCGATTTTAGTCATATTAAAGCAACCTTCTGAATCAATATACTTTTTAAAATATGGTTCAAAGAAGTTATAAATTTGTGTACATTCTTCTTTTGTTGCAGTCCCTTTTGCTATTTTTTCAGAAATTTCATTAACTTTATCAAAATTAGCATTAGATTTCAATTTTTCCAAATCATTTTTGGTAGCTACAACTTTGAAGAAATCAACAGGGTTTGCAAAGCAACCTTGATAAGTACGTCCCGGATTGTGGAATATCGGTACATATTTTATTCCCTTCCAATATTCTCTACCTTTACCCATATCATCTAAAGCATCTGACAACATTGTATACGCAAATCTATCATGCAACATTATGTTCTGAGGATTAAATTTACCATGATTTGCATTATCCATTTTTTCTAAAGCTTGTTTCATAGAACGTATTTGTTCTGTATAAAACATATCGCCAGCTGCTCTACCAGCAAAATATTTTTCTCCAGGCTTAGGAAGAGTTCCTCCACCATAAGCTGTAGACCCACCATACGCAGTTGTACCATTAGGAGCTTTTTGTACATACTTTTGGTAAATACCATACGCAGATTTTCCACTAGCCATCTCTGGGGTATGAATTAAATACATTCTATCTTTACGTGCACCTTTGGTATCCACTTCAAAAATTCTGTAAGGAATATTCTCCATGTTAAAATTGTCTTTTGCAATTCTTTCAACATTACCCGTTAATCCAGCGTCCTTCAATAAGAACATTTGTTTTACATTTTCTCCACCCTGCCCAGAAGCATTTGTTATTAATGCAAAAGATTCTCCGTCTTTCAATTTATAATTTGCGTCAACCTTAATAAAATCTTGACTTCTAATAAGGCTTTCGCCTCTATTAAATTTTTCTACAGCTTCTTTTTTTGCTACATATATTTTCCCATCTGCATCATCAAAAGAATAGTATGGTAAAAATGTACGTATATCCATTTTTTTACCAACAACCCCTTCACCATGTTGTGCAATACTCTCTGGAAGAGCTTCCGCTACATCACCAAGTCCACCAGCACAATATATTCCACCAAGAAAATTACTTTCAGTTGCATAAGCAGCAATTTGCTCTGGATGTTTGATAGGATTTCCCTTAAACGTTATCATCGACATGCCGGTTGGAGTCGTTACCGGCTCCTGCGGAGCAGTTACATCCGCAATTCTCTTGTTCAAAGATTTTTGGGTAGCATAATTAACACTAATCGCACTTACTTTCATAAAATAACTCCTTATATATACACACTCTTATAAGACCAAAAACTCATAATTTAAAAATTTGCTACTTCCTTAAAACATGTTAAGAAATGTTATGTAAATTTTTGTTACGAATTCTTGGTATAATTCTATTACAAAAGGCAATTTTTTGCAAGCATTTTACTTTATATATATAAGGTTAGAAATTTAGGTTAGGTTTAGGTATGATTAACAACATTTCAACAGGTGTTGATACTCGTATGCAACAAGCGAGTATCGTCAAAACTGCTCAATCTCAGGTCAGCATTCCCATGCCACCAGTGTTGAGTTTTAAAATTCCATACATAAAAGAAAAAGCAACTCTGCGTGTCAAAAAGTTTAAACGCTCGGACAACATTGTCATTGCCGGCGAAATCGATGATGATTACGTCGATATTATTGAGGAGGAGGAAGACATGCCTAGCAATGCCTTCAACTTCTTCCAGCTAACACCCGAAAAAAGAAAAGTAAAATTCTTGAAAAATGCGTATATTATAGATTATATTCAGTCGCCCAAAGCCCGATGTGGACTAGGTACCGAGGCATTGAAAGGTCTTGCCGAGAAAGCCTTGTTTGATAAACGGACAGAAGGCAGGATTGTAACATTCTGCACTCCGGTTTGGCGAGAATCGTCACCGGCTCTATTTTTCTATAAACTTGGTTTCAGGTTTATGGATAGCAAAGCGAACCAGTATATGGAGGAATGTTTAATCAAAAAAGTTCCTGATTTGCCACCGCAAATTGGCATGATGTTTTTACCCAAAAACAACATTCACAGGCTACTGCGTTATGGAGATTTGGTTTAAGTTATGACAGAGATTTCTAAAAACATAAATATTGATGCTCATTATTCAACAAGTGCAAAGGTGCAAAAGCCCTCTTACACAATTGTTTCTGCGCCAAATTCTTTGCCTAAAGGACATTTATTTAACGACAAAGATGCAAATAATCGGTTTAAAATACTGAGCCAAGATATTTACAATGATTCAAAAAGAGAAGAAAAAAGGCATGCCACAAATTTTATCAAAATTTTTGGAGCCGGAATTATTGGAGTGTTAGCGTTTTTGGGGTTAAAAAAAGTCTTAAAAAAATCTTAAGCTTTTGTCAGGCTGTATCTGACAGAATCTAAGTGAATAGGTGACTAGGTGACCAAGTGACCAAGATGTTACAAGCAATGTTCCCTCGCCCTGCGGGAGAGGGCTGGGGTGAGGGGGCAATAAAAACTTTGTAACAATTTTCCATTTTCCACTTTCAATTTCCCATTATGAGAAGTGTTGTTGAGCAAGTATACCCAACTTACAAGTTATATTGTCATCCTGAATAGCCGATAAAATTAGATATTGTATTTGAGGTTGAGATAATAAATAAGGCGTATTTCAGGATCTTACTAACTTGGCGTGATACTTATATTTTGGTCAGATCCTGAACAGCTTGAAAATTACGGACTTACATCCTTATTTTCTACGCTTTCAGGATGACGGATTAAAATCGTAACCACTTGGTCACTAAATTTTGCCACTTCACCGCACATTCCATTGTAACAGAATGTAACAAACCCCTTTAAAATCCTAAAGTTTTACTCAAATCTGCCGTTATACATAGAAAAAGATAGAAGGAAAAACAAGGGTATACCCTTGTTAGTACAGTAAAACTGTACTAAACACCCTCTATTGA
>CAZHEI010000029.1:0-20308 GCA_964531425.1 uncultured Vampirovibrio sp.
AATCCAATATGCACACAAGAAACTACTAACGTAGTTGTGCAACATAATTACTATTATGTTGCGTAAGTGACCAAAAGGCGGATTGGTAGTGAAATACATAGACTAGTAGTCTATACCAAGTAGCCGACCATCGGTCTATGTGCGTAGCACTAATTCCAACTGAATTATAAGTGTAGATGTAAATTAAATTAGGTCAAGATTTATCACAAGCTATAGCTGGAGAACTTGCACAGAGCAAACACATCTGTTATCATGAAGATAAGAATAGCATTTTAATGGCGAGCTTTTATGCATCCTAAAAAGATAAAGCGTATTACTGCTGAAAATTATCTTAAATATTATTACGATATTCCCAGTGAAGGCAAAACTTCTGCCGGAAAAGCTTTAAGAAAGCTTAAAGGAATTACGTGTCCTTATCGTGGAATAAAAATTATTCCGAGTGATACAATCAAAGGTTTTGAAAAAAATCTTGCAAGATGTAAAACAGCTTCTGATGCAGTAATATTGCTTGCTCCATATCAGAAAAATATGCTTCCTGTAGAAAAATCAATTTATGCTATTTTTAAAGATTTTGCTCTTTTAAACCCTGATGATAATTTGCAAAATTGTCTTCAAATGATAAAAATGAATTGTCTTATGAAACTAAAACTTGAGGAAATGGAAGTTTTAGATGATGTAGACATGCTTACAAGAAAACTCTCTCCGCAGACGGCAATGAGGATTCGAGAAAAAACAACAAAATGTCGTCAAATAATTTTGAGTAATTGCAAACATGATTGTTTTAAGCGTAAAACTTTCTTGAATTCATTGGAAGAAATTATTCCAAAAGAAAATGAGCGAGAAATTTTTGCAAATATTAAAAATAAGGCATTGTTTTTGCCAACATCCGAAAGTAGTCGGAATGCTTTTGTTGTCAAGTATTCCAAACGAAAACAAATAGAAATTGTGCGCAGACTTTTTATTGCTTCTACAGGTTCTATTGAACACGTTACACCTGCTTCATTGGGTGGCATGAACACTATCGGAAATTTTCTTTTAACATCAGCAAGTGGAAATCGTTATAGAGAAAACATGCCTTTGGTTGAATACATAAAACGTCATCCTAAAATTCCAAAATATATGCAAATGTACGTTGATGATATTATTCGGGAAATTCATGCCGGAAATATGCAGGGGAATGAAACTTATCCTTATAAAATCAAGAAAAAACTTATGGAAGAATCAGAAGGCAGGATTATGATTAGTCTTTCTAATTACAAATATTCGGAAGAAGATGCCGCAAAAGCTGTTGAAGAATATGAAACTCGCTGGAAATAAATAGCAAAATTTTTCTTTTAGCGTTTTAATACTGATATAAACAAGGAGATTTTTATGAATATATCAGTTAATAACGTTAATTTTACCGGAAAAAAAGAAGTTTTATATGGAATGAAAATGGCTGCAAAAGAAGCTCGTAATGCAGAGGGGTATAGGGCATTAATGCAATGTCCAAGACCATTAGATAGGACCGCAGAAGAAAGAACCAGTAAAAAATTAATGAATGCGTATATTGATATGGCGGTATTTGATGATTCTTTTGAAAGTGTTATCAAAGAATATAAAGAGGATGGCTTAAAGAAAATTCTTCAACCCGAAAAATGGCAATATATAGAAGCAAATCCATTGAAACTGTTTAAAGAGTCAATTCTCAAAACTATGCAAAAGCATGAAAAAACTATTGATGCCGAAACAATAAATGAGTTTTTTTGCAAACTTGGTTAAACATTTTTTTAAATCCTCAATTATTAATTTTTCCTTAACATTTGAGTAAAAATTAGAAACTTGGGTTATAAATAAATATGTGGGGTTTGTATACCCTGATAAGAAGTTAGACTACAAGTTTTATTTGTAAGTATAGGAGGATTATATTATGGCATTAAAACCATTAGCAGACAGAATTGTTATCAAAGTTATTGAAGACACAGAACAAACTTCTGGCGGTATTTTTATTCCTGATAGCGCAAAAGAAAAACCTCAAAAAGGGGAAGTTGTTGCTGTAGGAGAAGGTAAAACTAACGACAAAGGCGAAAAAGAGCCTATGGAGGTTAAAGTAGGTGACATCGTGCTTTATGCTAAATATGCAGGTACAGACGTAAAAATGGACGGAGTTGAATACAAGATTCTTTCAATCAAGGATGCACTTGCGATAGTTGAGTAATTTGGTGACTGGGTGACTAAGTGATTAAGTGACTAAGAGGTTAACATGCATCATAAGGATTTAGAAGCTTGGAAAAAATCGGTTGATTTGGTTTCGTCTATATATAACGAAACTAAATATTTTCCTGATGATGAGAAATTTGGATTAACCAATCAAATAAGAAGAGCAGCAGTATCTATTCCTTCAAATTTGGCAGAGGGTTGTGCTCGTGCAACAGATAGAGAGCTTCTTAGGTTTATTGATATTTCTTTAGGTTCACTTGCAGAACTAGAAACCCAGTTAATAATTTCTGAAAAATTAGGTTATTTAAAAAATAAAGAGTTATATAGTGATATAAATACTGTTTCGGCATTAATCTCTGGATTAAAAAAGTATATAAATAAAAAGTAAACACTTAGTCACTCAGTCACTTAATCACTTAGTCACTCAAAAAAGGGAGAAAACAAAATGGCTAAAAAAATTATATTTGAAGAAGAAGCAAGAAAATCGCTTCTAAAAGGTATTGATGCAGTTGCTGATGCGGTCAAAGTTACACTTGGACCAAAAGGCAGAAACGTTATTTTACAAAAGAAATTTGGCGCACCTCAAATCGTTAATGACGGTGTAACAATTGCTAAAGAAATTGAATTGCAAGATGGACTTGAAAATGCAGGTGCTCAACTTCTTAAAGAAGTTTCATCTAAAACAAACGATGTTGCAGGTGACGGTACAACAACAGCTTCAGTTTTGGCTCAAGCAATCGTTAGAGAAGGTTTGAAAAACCTAACAGCAGGTGCTAACCCAATGTCTATGAAACGTGGTATTGATAAGGCTGTTGAAATTTCTATCAACAAAATCAAAGACCTATCAAGACCTGTTAATACAAAAGAAGAGATTGCTCAAGTTGCAGGTATTTCAGCAGGCAACAATTCTGAAATCGGTGAATTGATTGCAGAAGCTATGGACAAAGTTGGACACGACGGTGTTATCACAGTTGAAGAAAGCAAATCTTTCGGTACTAATTTAAAAGTTGTTGAAGGTATGCAGTTTGATAAAGGTTATATCTCACCTTACTTTGTAACTGACCCTGAAAGAATGGAAGCTGTTTTGGAAGATGCTTATGTTCTTTGTGTAAACAAAAAAATTAACTTGATTGCTGATTTGGTACCAGTTTTGGAACAAGTTGCTCGTGACGGACGTTCACTTCTTCTTATTGCAGAAGATGTTGAAGGTGAAGCTCTTGCAACATTGGTTGTAAATACAATGAGAAAAGTTCTTAGAGCAGTTGCGGTCAAAGCTCCTGGGTTTGGCGACAGAAGAAAAGCTATGTTAGAAGATATTGCTATTTTAACTGGCGGTCAAATGTTTACAGAAGAACTTGGTATTAAGTTAGAAAATATCACAACAGATATGATGGGTATTGCAAAACGAGTTACTGTTACTAAAGACGAAACTACAATTGTTGTTGGTGATGAAACAAAAGAAGCAGTTAGAGAAAGAGTTTCTTTAATCAAAAAACAAATCGAACTTTCTGATAGTGAATATGATAAAGAAAAACTTAATGAACGTGTTGCAAAACTTTCCGGAGGTGTTGCAGTTATTGAAGTTGGTGCTGCTACAGAAATCGAACTTAAAGAAAGAAAATTGAGAATTGAAGATGCACTTAACGCAACAAGGGCTGCTAACGAAGAAGGTATTGTTCCTGGTGGTGGAGTTGCTCTTGTAAGAGTTCAACAAGCTCTTGAATCAAAACTTGCAACTATAACATTTGATTCAGATGATGAAAAGAGTGGTTACAAAATCTTGATGTCAGCACTTGATGTACCTTTGAGGGCAATTGCTAACAATGCTGGTGCTAAAGGTGATGTAGTTGTTGACTGTGTTAAAAACGAAAAAGATGCTTACGGTTATGATGCATTGCTTGACAGATATACAGATATGTTCTCAGCAGGTATTGTTGACCCTGCTAAGGTTACAAGAAGTGCTCTTGAAAACGCAGCATCTGTAGGCTCAATGTTACTTACAACTCAAGCTGCAGTAGTTGATATTCCGGAAGAAACAAAAGCTCCTGATATGTCAGCAATGGCAGGCATGGGCGGAATGGGAATGATGTAGCGGATTTTTGCAAGGCTGAAGTGAGCATAAGCGAACGGAACGCCGTCCATGTGAGCAACCTGCCGAAGTGCTGTTTTCGAAAGAAAACAAAAACGGAGTGCAAAGGTTGTGAACTGCCAATAATCCAAGACAGATACTACGCACGTAGATAAATCGCTCGCTCAAATAAGAGTAATAAGCAAGAATAAAAAATACAAACCCGCTAGTAGGTGTAACTTACTGGCGGATTTTGTTTATCCCCTTTTTGGCTAATGAAAACTATAAATTTTCTTTTATAATCAAAATAAAAAGGAGTTTTTATGATTTTATTGTTAAAATGGTTAGGTTTGGCATTATCTATAATGTTTGTCGGATGGATTGTTCCAGGGATTGCGATTTCCAGTTTTACAACTGCATTGATAGCAGCAGTTGTTATTGCTCTTGTAAACCTTGTGATTAAACCTGTTTTGATATTTTTAACCCTACCTGTAAATATATTAACTTTAGGACTTTTTATTCTGGTAATTAATGCTTTGTTGTTTATGTTTGTGGCATATCTTGTTCCAGGAGTAGAAGTTAGCGGATTCTGGAGTGCGTTTTTAGGAGCACTGATTTTATCAATTTTGTCAATTGGAATTTCTGCTTTGTAAATATCAATGGAGTGTTAAATTTTTAAATTTTAGCAATCATCCCTTCTTCAAGTATTTATTTTATGATAAATTTATATTACTAATAAAAGAAGTGGGGGCAATATGATTTTAGATAAAATAAATGAATCAAAAGATTTAAAAACACTTAGCATTGACGAATTAAATCTCTTAGCAGATGAAATGCGTGAGTTAATTATCAAAAAAGTTAACACAACAGGTGGTCACATGGGACCAAATCTTGGGATTTTAGAAGCTACGATTGCACTTCATTATGTTTTTGATTTTCCTGTTGATAAAATCGTCTATGATGTTTCGCACCAATGTTATCCACATAAAATTTTAACAGGTAGAAAAGAAGGTTTTATTAATCCTGATAATTATCTAAAATATACCGGTTATACTGCTCCGGAAGAAAGCAACTATGACTTGTTTAAAGTCGGGCATACTTCAACTTCTGTAAGCTTAGCGTGCGGAGTTGTAAAGGCTAGAGATTTAAATAATGAAAAAAATAATGTTATTGCACTCATAGGAGATGGTTCATTAAGTGGCGGTGAGGCTCTTGAAGGTCTTGATAATGCAGCTACTTTTAAGTCTAATTTCATAATTGTTGTTAATGATAATGACATGTCTATTGCCGAAAACCATGGTGGTTTATATAAGAACTTAAAACTTTTAAGAGAATCTGACGGACAAGCTGAGTTAAATTTCTTCAAAACATTGGGTTTTGATTATTGTTTTGTAAAAGACGGGAATAATATTGAAGATTTGATTAAAACATTTGAACAAGTTAAAGATATTGACCATCCGGTTGTTGTTCATATTTGCACTCAAAAAGGTCATGGACTAAAACAAGCAGAAGAAAATCGTGAAGGATTTCATTGGATTTTACCAGGGACTTTAGATGAAAAATCTGTGGTTACTGACTTACCTGAATCATATACTTCATTAACAGTGGATTATATTCGTAAAAAAGCTCAAGAAGACAAAAACTTTGTAGTTGTTAATGCTGGCACCCCGGGGGTTTTTGGGTTTAATTCATCTGTGAGAGCCGAATTAGGAGAACATTACACCGATGTAGGTATTGCAGAAGAACACGCTGTTGCATACACTTCTGCAATTGCAAAATCCGGTGCAAAGCCAATTCTTACAATTATGAGTTCTTTTGTCCAAAGAACTTATGACCAATTATCGCAAGACTTATGTCTTAACAATTCTCCTGTTACCATCCTTGTTTATTGGGGTGGAATTTCAAGCGCAGATGCAACTCATTTGTGCACTTTTGATATTCCTATGATGTCAAACATTCCGAATTTAGTTTGTTTGGCGCCAACAAATAAAGAAGAGTATTTGAAAATGTTGGATTGGTCTGTTGAACAAAAGCAATATCCTGTTGCGATTCGAGTTCCAAATACAGGATTAATTTCAACCGGAATTGAAGATAAAACAGATTATTCTATTTTGAATAAGTTCAAAGTAACAAAACACGGAGAAAAAGTTACAATTTTAGGATTAGGAAACTTTTATTCTCTGGCATGTGATGTTGCAGAAGAAATTAAAACCCAATTAGGTTTTGATGCAACAGTTATTAATCCGATATTTATGACCGGTATAGATAATGAGCTTTTAGAAGATTTAAAAGCAAATCATAATCTTGTAATTACACTTGAAGATGGAGTTCTTGACGGCGGTTTTGGCGAAAAAATCTCAAGATATTACGGTAATTCTGATATGAAAGTAATTAATTACGGAGCAAAAAAAGAATTTACAGACAGAGTTCCTCTCGATGAATTGTATACAAAATATCGTTTGAAAAAAGAATTAATAGTTGAAGATATTAAAAATTTATAATTTTTTATTAAAAAAAAGAGCCCATTTAAGGCTCTTTTCTTTTGTACATTTGAGGTGGAAAAAATTAAAATCTACCCCAAAATTTAACGACATTAACCCAACCCTTTGTGAAATGTTCTTGAAATTACATCGTCTTGTTGTTCTTTCGTCAGTTTATTAAAGTTTACAGCATATCCGGAAACCCTCACTGTTAATTGAGGGTATTTTTCCGGATGCGCTTGGGCATCGAGTAGAGTTTCCCTATTAAAAACGTTCACATTTAAGTGATGACCTCCCTTTTCAACATAGCCGTCTAATAAATTTATCAAATTTTGTTCTTGTACAGTTGTCATATTTTTATCTCCTTTTGTTTGTTACATTCTTATTATAAATTATGTTTCACAACTTGTCTGTTGTTTTTACAACAAATTCGAAACAATTATACAAAATATTTATGATATACTAATAATTGTAAATACGAGTTTTAGGGAACTTTTTGGTGGAAGATATAAGCATTAAAGGAGATGTATGCCATTTGAATTTATACCGCAGAAAATAAAAGATGTTATTCTTGTTAAACCAAAAGTTTTTGGCGATAACAGGGGTATGTTTTTGGAAACATACAAAAAATCAGATTTTGTAAAAAATGGAATTGATGTTGAGTTTAACCAAGACAATCATTCTGTATCAAGTGCAATGGTTTTGCGTGGATTGCATTATCAAAAAGCTCCTTATGGACAAGCAAAATTAGTTCGTTGTACTCGTGGGCGAATTTATGATATAGCAGTTGATATTAGACCTCAAAGTCCGACTTTTAAACAATATGTAAAAGTAGAATTATCAGAAGAAAACAAAGAAATGCTTTTTATTCCGGAAGGTTTTGCTCATGGTTTTGTTGTTCTTTCCAACGGTGCAGAATTGCAATATAAAGTGAGTGGAGAATACAATCCAAAAGCGGATAGAGGAATTTTTTGGGCGGATGAAACCCTTAACATTGATTGGGAAATAGATTTTGAACCGATTTTATCTGATAAGGATAAATTACAACCAAGATTAGAGGAGATTGAGTTATGAAAATTCTTGTAACCGGAGGTTGTGGTTTCATAGGAAGCTGCTTTATTAGACACATGTTAAGCAAACATCCGGAATACAAAATTGTAAATTTAGATGCGCTTACTTATTGTGGAAATTTAGAGAATCTAAAAGATATTGAAAATAACCCTAATTATAAATTTGTGCACGGAAACATTTGTGACAAAAGTCTTGTTCGGGAACTTATTAAAGAAGTTGATTGTGTTGTAAATTTTGCAGCTGAGTCTCACGTTGACAATTCAATAAAAACTCCGGAAATTTTTATTGAAACGAATGTTCAAGGGACTTTGAACCTCCTGCAAACATCGAAAGAACTTGGAATTGATAGATTTTTGCAAGTTTCAACAGATGAAGTCTATGGCACATTGGGTAAAACGGGTTATTTTTATGAAACTACTCCACTTGCGCCAAATAGTCCGTATTCAGCAAGCAAAGCAAGTGCAGATTTGCTTGTAAGAGCTTATTATGAAACCTATAAATTACCTGTATTAAATACAAGATGTTCTAATAATTACGGACCTTATCAATATCCAGAAAAATTGATTCCATTTTTTATTTCAAAATTATTGCGAGAAGAAAAAGTTCCGGTATACGGAGATGGTTTAAATGTCAGAGATTGGCTTTATGTCTATGACCATTGTGAAGCTATTGATACGGTTTTGCATAAAGGTAGAGTTGGAGAAATATACAATATTGGCGGTCACAATGAAAAAACAAATCTTGAAATAACTCGACTAATATTAAACGCTATGGATAAAGACGAAAGTTCGATTGAATATGTTGAAGACAGACTTGGACACGATAAGCGCTATGCTATTTCTAATGAAAAAATAACTTCCGAGCTTGGTTGGAACCCTTCAATAACTTTTGAAGAAGGGATTAAACTAACTATTGATTGGTATTTGAATAATCAGGATTGGATAAAATCAATCGAATCAAAGAGGGTTGGTATTTAATGGTTAAAATTCTTATTACAGGTGCAAACGGAATGTTAGGGCAAGATTTGTGTCCGGTACTTGAAGATAATGGATATGACGTTATAGAAACAGATATTCATAACCTTGATATTACTGATTATAAAGCTTGCCAATCCGTTATATCTAAAGAAAATCCTGAAATAGTAATTCATTGTGCTGCATACACCAATGTTGATAAAGCGGAAGAAGATTTAGTTTCTGCAACAAGAATTAATGTTAAAGGTACGGAAAATATTGCAAAATGTTGTGCAAAAATTGGTGCAACAATGGTTTATATATCTACTGATTATGTTTTTGATGGAACCAAGGACAGTCCATACACTCCGGATGATATGCCTAATCCAATAAATAATTACGGATTAACAAAATTACAAGGAGAATATGTAATAAGCGCATGCTGTAACAATTACTATATTGTTAGAACAAGCTGGTTATACGGTCATCACGGCAAAAACTTTGTGGAAACAATGTTTGCATTAAAAGATAAAGATGAATTAAAAGTTGTTAATGACCAAATTGGTTGCCCAACTTGGACTGTCGAACTAGCAAATGGTATTGTTGATATCATTGAAAATAAAGAGTTTGGAATATATCATGTTTGTGGAAGTGGTAATACTAGTTGGTATGAATTCGCAAAAGAAATTTTTGAAGTTGAAAAAATAAAAACTAATCTTAAACCTTGCTTAACAGAAGAATTTCCACGTCCGGCAAAACGTCCTAAATACACGGTTATGGATAATGATGGAGTTTGCAGAAATTGGAAAGTTGCATTAAAAGAATATTTAGCGTTAAGATTAGAAGAAAATGAGGATTTTTAAATTATGAAAGGGATTGTATTAGCAGGAGGAGCAGGAACAAGATTATTCCCTACGACAGCAGGAGTTTCGAAGCAGTTGTTACCTGTTTACGATAAACCAATGATTTATTATCCGATTTCTGTTTTAATGCTTGCCGGAATTCGAGATATTCTTATTATTTCTACTCCTCAAGATTTGCCAAATTTTAAAAAACTTCTTAAAGATGGTAGTCAATTTGGGGTTAATTTTGAATACAAAGAACAACCATCTCCTGATGGATTAGCTCAAGCTTTTATTATTGGAGAAGATTTTATTGGAAAAGATTCTGTTGCACTGGTTTTAGGAGATAATATTTTTTATGGAGCAGGATTTTCCGGCATGTTGAAAAAAGCTGTAAAACGTGCAAAAGAAGGTATATCTTCAATTTTTAGCTATGCAGTTAAAGACCCTGAAAGATTTGGTGTTGTTGAGTTTGATTCAAACAATAAAGTGCTTTCAATAGAAGAGAAACCTCTAAAGCCAAAATCAAATTTTGCTGTAACCGGTTTGTATATTTATGATAATAAAGTTATTGAATATGCAAAAACTTTGAAACCTTCCTCTCGTAATGAACTGGAAATTACAGATTTAAACAAAATTTATCTTGAACATGGGAAATTACATGCAGAAGTATTAGGGAGAGGTTTTGCGTGGCTTGATACAGGGACTCACAAATCTTTAATGCAAGCAGCTCAATATGTTCAGACTATTGAAGAAAATCAAGGTATAAAAATTGCTTGTTTAGAAGAAGTCGCTTATAGGATGGGTTACTTAGACAAAGAAACAATAATAAAAAATTCTCAACAATACAAACAAAATGAATATTATAATTATGTTTTAAATTTATTGTAAAATATGTTATAATGTTTAATGGAATAGGTCCTAAAAGTGTTTGATAGGAGATAGTATGGCAGTTTTATCCAGATCCGTTTATGTAGTAGCTTTTATAGAAGCTTTGATTATGGCATTTGCAGCTTTTTACAGTTATGCAATTGTGTTTACAACTTTATCACAAATGATAGGTGTTATTTGTATATTTACTGTTGTAACAATGCTAACTTTAAAATTAAAAGGTTTTTATAAGATTCGCAAATATTCATTTAAAGATATTTATTTTCTTTTTGAAGGAATTTTTATAGCTTCATTCCTAGCAGGATTTTTGGCGATTCCGTTATTGGGCGGATTCGGTGTAGTACACGTAATTCTTGACATATTAATTGTATTCTTTGGAATGTTGATTACAAGAATTTGTTTTGTTCTTTACAAAGCTATTTTTAAACCTGTTAAAAACATTCTTATTGTTGGAGCAGGTCAAGACGGAAAGCTTATCGCAGAAGAAATTCAGGCAAGACCGGAGCTTGGAATGAAAGTTGTTGGCTTTTTGGATGACAATATGAATAATATTGAAGAAGAAGATTCTTCAATTCCTATCTTGGGTTTGACTTATGATTCAGAAGCTGTTATCAAAGATAATCATGTTGATATGGTAATTATTGCTGTAAAATCAAGAATGGACTCAAATATTCTTACAGATTTGGCAAAAGGCATTCCGTTGGGAGTAAAAGTTTGGAGAATGCCAACTTTTTACGCTCATATTACGCAAAAATTATTTACAAATAAAATGGCTGTAAACTGGTTGTTCTACGACTATGTTAGACCAAAACACATTTTATATTCAAGACTTAAAAAAGTTATTGATATAATCTGTGCAATTGCACTTCTGGTTATTACTTTGCCAGTAACGTTAATTGCGATGCTTGGTATTAAATTATCTGACTTTGGTCCGATTTTCTTTACTCAAACAAGAATCGGGAAATTTGGCAGACCATTTAAAATGATTAAATTCAGAACAATGTATCAAGATAAAGTTGATGAAGGTTTTGATGATGATTTGGAAGACGTAAGCTCGGATGATAAGCGTATAATGCCATTCTGCAAATGGATTCGTAAGTTCCATGTAGATGACATTCCTCAAATGTTTAATATCCTAAAAGGAGAAATGAGTCTTGTAGGACCTCGTCCTGTTAGAGAAGAAGTTCACTTTAAGAATCAAGAAAACATTCCGTTTTGGGAATGCAGAGATTGGGTTCGTCCGGGGCTGACCGGTTGGCAACAAATCAATGCTGAAGATTGTATTCCGGAAGAACGATTGGGCTATGATTTGTACTATGTAAAACATAGAACTCTTGCTTGGGAATTTTCAATATTTATCCAATACGTAGCAAAAGTACTAACCGGAAGATTAAAATAGGAATTGAAAGAATTAACGCAAAATTTTTAGGAATTGATTGTATATAAAAAGAGGATAGTTATTGTAACCATCCTCTTTTTATCATATAAACTGCAATTTACAAATCTGTGTAAGACGGAGACATCTTGATGTCGTGATGAATTCTATCTTCAGTCTCTTGAGCAGGATCAAGATATGCATAGAATTTTTTCCAGCCTCTTACAAAAACATTTTGAGATTTTTCATAAAGCGGTTCAACCGGTTTTCCAGCTGTACGATTTTTTAACATAAATACATCTTCTGCTACAGCTTGAGAGTAACCGGAATTAATTAAGTATTCCGCATCAGTTGATTCTTCGACAGTAACAGCAGCCATTGCAGGAACTGTTATAAAAGCCATCAAGGCAATTGCAAATAATAAATTTCTTTTCATAGCACTCATTCTCATTTATCTAAACCGTATGACTCCATTATAATATTTTCTAACGAATTAATCAAGTCTGATTCAGGAACTCTTGCAATAATCTCTCCTTTTTTGAAAATATAACCTTCTTTAATAGCGCCGGCAATCCCAAAATCAGCATGCTTAGCTTCCCCTGGTCCATTAACCGGACAACCCATTACAGCAATTGTTATTGGTAAATCCAGATTCTTGAATCGTTCTTCAACTTTTTTTGCAAGTCCGATTAAGTCAATTTGAGTTCTTCCGCATGTTGGGCAAGAAATGAAATTTACCCCTCGTTTTCTTAGCCCTAGAGATTTTAAAATTCCAAAACCAGCTTCAACTTCTTCAACCGGTTTTTCTGTTAAAGAAACACGAATAGTATCTCCAATACCTTCACTCAGCAAAGCTCCCAAGCCTATAGAAGACTTTATTAAACCCATTTTCAATGTGCCTGCTTCAGTTACTCCCAAATGCAATGGATAATCAATCATTGTTGCGACTTTTTTGTATGCTTCAATTGTTGTCATTACATCTGAAGATTTCAATGAAAGTTTAATATCATAAAAATTCAAATCTTCTAATATTTCAATATGGCGCATTGCACTTTTTATCATTTTTTCGTGTAAAGGAATGTCCATTTGTGCAAATTCTTTTTCCAAAGAACCTGCATTAATCCCAATCCTTATTGGTACACCATGCGCTTTTGCTGCTTCTACAACTTTTACAGTGTGCTCACGTTTTCCGATATTTCCGGGGTTAATTCTTAATGCGTGAATGCCATTTTCTATACATTGCAATGCTAATCTGTAATCAAAATGTATATCAGCTACCAGCGGAACCGGTGATTTCGCAACGATATCTTTGATTGCAGATGCAGCATCTTTATTCAAGACTGCAAGTCGAACTATTTCACATCCTGCGGAAGCAAGTTCACTAATTTGTTCTAACGTTTTTGTTACATCTCTTGTGTCTGTATTACACATAGATTGAACACTGATAGGTGCATCTCCACCTATTTTTACATTTCCTATAGAAATTTGTTTAGCTTTTCTTCTGTTTATCATAGAATTAATTATATCACTAAAAGGAGATTTCAATATGAAAATTGCAGTAATTTCTGATATACATGGAAATATGGATGCTCTAGAAGCAGTTATGAATGATATAAAATCTGAAAAATGCGAAAAGATATTTGTTTTAGGGGATTATGCAATGGCAGGTCCGGAACCTGCAAAAACGGTTGATTGGTTTATTAATAACAAATTAAATCCTGAATTTAAAATGATACAGGGAAATACTGATTTGATGATAGCAGATTTCAGTGAAGATTTATATTTAGCAGTAAAATCAAAAGCTCCTATCATGGCAGAGGCTTTAAAGGATGATGTAAAGATTTTAACTTCAAAACAAAAAGATTTTCTTAAAAATTTACCTGCTCAACTAGAAATTGAAGAAGAAGGTGTAAAATTCCTTTTAGTGCATGGTTCTCCAAGAAAAAATAATGAAGATATTTTGCCGGATACTCCGTTAGATGAAGTTGAAAAGATGTTGGAAAATGTTACTGCCGATGTTGTTTTATGTGGGCATACGCATTTGCCATGCGGATTTCAAACTTCTACAAAAAAGACTGTTGTGAATGTAGGAAGTGTCGGAAGACCGTTTACGAAAGAACCTAAATCATGTTATTTAAAAATAACCGCAGTAAACGGACAATGTATATTTGAACATAGATTTATTGAATATGATAAAGAAGTTGCTTCAAAAAAACTAAGGAATCGAACTTTTTGCGGCGCTGACAAACTTGCAGATATGTTACTAAATCCAACTGTTAGACATTTTTAGGATTTATGTTGGAATTTCTATTATAAAAGTGGAACCGTTGTTTATTTCACTGATTAGAGAAATTTTCCCACCGTGAAGTTCGACTAGTTCTTTTGTAATAGTTAAACCCAGCCCAGTTGAGCTTTCTTTCTTTGTATAAGCACTGTCCAATTGAACAAATTTTGCAAATATTTTGCCATGATATTTTGGATCAATACCTATTCCATTATCATGAACTGCGATTTGAAAATTATTTCCAGTATGAATAGCTGCAATCTCTATTTCATCGTTTTCAGGAGAATATTTAATTGCATTACTTACTAAATTATACAAGATTTGTTGAATTTTTTGATAATCAGCAAACACATCAAAATCGTATTGCATAGCTGCATTAATATGAATATTCTTTTTTTGAGCCAATGGTAATAAAATATTACAAACTTCTGTTATGGCACGACTAATTGGAAATGTACTTTTAACAATTTTCATTGCATGAGCTTCCAGTTTTGACATATCCAAAATTTCATTTATCATACCCAATAAATGTGTTCCTGAAACTTTAATATCGTTAATATATTCTTCTTGTTTTGAATTAAGATTTCCGTAAATTTGAGTTGTTAAAATATCTGCAAACCCAAGTATTGAATTGAGAGGAGTTCTTAATTCGTGCGAAATATTTGCCAAAAATTCATTTTTTACTCTATCTGCTTCAAGAATTCTTTCATTTTGGTCTTTAATTGTTTTATAAGCTTCTTGTTTTTCAATAATTCCATCTTTCAGTGCTTTTAATTGAATTTTAAAAACATTTGAAAGTTCCATATCTTTAAGGATATAGGATAAAATACTAGCACTTGCATCAAGAATAGTTAAATCTTCATCACTATAAAAGTTGTGTTCTTTTTTAGCCAGCAAAATAACTCCAAAAATAGTAGATTTTACAGCAATTTTAGCCAAAATGTATGATTTCTTTTTGAGTTCTGATAGTCCAACAGTCTTGATAAATTCGCAATTTGGCTCCAAAATCTGACCATCTTTGGTAAACATTTGTTTTTTTAAATTTGCTGACATTGGAAAGATGGATTCAATTTTATAATTTTTATGTTCTTTAAAGCTATATTTTAATTGCAAACTTTCAGGATTTAGAAAATAAATAAAACCTTCATCGAATTCCAAAATCTGTGAAAGTTTATCAAAAACAAGTGAACCTGATTTATCGGTATTCAAATTAATTTCGAATAACGATGGAATTAATTTTAATGTTTGTTCAACTGTAGTTTTTGGCATTTTAGATTCTCTTTTCTTTGTCGGCTTAGAGAAACCGACCTACAGGATATTTTAATATTTTTACCCCTAACCGGCTGTTAATGAGAAAATTTCGTAAATTTCATCATCACTAAGTTCAGTAATGATTTTTTCTCCTTCGTAAACAGCTAAATCTGCTAATTCTTTTTTAGACTTAAGCATTTCATCGATTTTTTCTTCAAAAGTTCCTAATGTAATCATTCTGTGAACCATTACATTTTTATCCTGCCCGATACGATAAGTACGGTCGGTGGCTTGGTCTTCTACCGCTGGATTCCACCATAAATCATAGTGAATAACATTCGTTGCACTGGTTAGGTTTAAACCTGTACCACCGGCTTTTAGAGAAAGTATCATTACTTTTCTTTCCGAATTGGTTTGGAAATCTTCAATCAATGCTTCACGTTGAGGAACAGTGAGTGAACCGTGGAAGAAAGAAGGTTCTGTACCACATTCTTCTGAAATAATTTGAGTTAATAAATCTCCCATTTCCTTATACTGTGTAAAAATAAGAGTTTTTTCTCCATTTTCAATGATATTGTTAACTAAATCAACGCATTTTTCAGCTTTTCCTGATAATTCTTTTGATGTTCCACCTGTTTTTAAGAACTGATAAGGGTGATTACAAATTTGTTTCAAAGCTGTAATTAGCTTAAAGATATTACCTCTTCTGTTTACTCCTGTAAATCCGCTAATTTTTTCCATCATTTCATTAAGAGTTTTTTCATAGAGAATTGCTTGAGACTTAGCTAAATAACAATAATCATTCATAACCATTTTTTCTGGCAAATCCGAAATAACATTTTTGTCAGTTTTAAGACGTCTTAAAACAAACGGAGATACAGAAAGTTTAAGCTTTGAAGCTCTTGTTTTTTCTTTAAATCTTTCAATAGGAATTGCATAACTTTTTTGAAATTCTTTTAAGGAACCTAAATATCCTTTGTTAATAAAATCAAAAATACTCCATAACTCTGTTAGTCTATTTTCAACAGGGGTACCGGTCATTGCTATTTTTATATCAGATTTTAAAGATTTTATGGCAAGAGTTTGAGCTGTATCAGGGTTTTTGATATTTTGTGCTTCATCAACAACTATCATTCCCCAAGTGTGATTTTTCATTTCTTCAACATCAATTCTCATAATTGCGTAAGTTGTAAGTATCACATCAAAATTTGTATCAAGCTTTCTATCTAAACCGTGGTAAGTTGTAACTTTCAAACTTGGAGCAAACATTTGAAGCTCTTTCATCCAGTTCCCCATAAGAGTTGTAGGGCAAACAACCAAAACAGGATTTTTAAGTTTATTTTCTTCTTTCAATTTAAGAATTAAACTAATAACTTGAATTGTTTTACCAAGCCCCATGTCATCAGCCATACAACAGCCAAAACCTTTAGAAATATTTGTCCAAAGCCATTTTAAACCGGTCATTTGATAAGGTCTTAGTTCGCCTAATAGGTTTTTAGGTTCTTTGACTTCAACCGGTTTTGCAAAGTCTTTGATAACATTTGCATAAGCATCATCATAGTTAAAATCGTAATTTTGAAGCTGACCTGACATTGAAGCATGAATAAGCTCAAGTCGAGTCATTTTTTTATGATTTGCATTTGCAATTTGTTCATATAGTTTTTTGCCTTCTGTTTTATCAACAAGAATATATTTGCCGTTATACTGAATCAATCCATCATTGCTTTCATTAAGCAACTTGTTAAATTCTTCCAGAGAAATTTTTTCATCACCTAACGCAACTTCATAAGAGAAATCCAGAATATCATCAAGAGAAATAGCTCCGGAAGATACAGTATTGAATATATTCATCAAATCATCAGAACGAGATGCTTTTACTTTGGCATTGATTGAAGCACGTGGAATAATAATATTGGTTAATTCGTCCGGCAATATTACATCAATTTGAGCTTTTTGCAAATAATATGCAGTTTGAGCAATTATCTTGTAAACTTCATTTAAATTAAGTTCTAAAGAAAGTTTATCTTCGTCTTCAAAAAGAGTTTCTAATTCAGGCATATAGCGAAGAGCATAGTTAAGTTGCTTTTCAACAATTTTCCCGATATCTTCTGTATCTAAATCCCAAATTTTTTCTTCTGTATAAAGTTGGTCAAGCAAAATAACTTCGCCATTTTTACGATTTTTTATATGGATTTTTAATTCAAATTTTTCATCAGTAAGTTTATTAACTTTAAAGAACGGAATCAAGTCATATTTGCCCAAATAGAGTTCATCAAACCATTGTGCAAAGTTCTCTGCCAGATCTTTTCCTTTCATGACAGAACGTTGTTCAAGGTCTTTAAGCATATAATGACCTGATTTAATGTCCTTGAATCTGTAAGCTTTTATGCCCAAAAACTTATAAACCAAATAGTTCAAATACTCACGAGTAAAGTTTTCTACGAAATCTTTCGGTTTTTCTCCTTCAATAAATAAATCTTCCGGAATATTTTTTTCAAGCTCATTCATTATTCTTGCAGATTCTTTATTCGAAACAATTGGTTCATAAATGATTCTAAAAGAATCACCACCAGCGGCTTGTCTACGCTTTACAGTTGGTACAAAATATAATTTCTCAATCAACTTCATTGCAAAGTGAGTAAGTTTGTTGAAATAAGCAAATGTTTGAGTTAGTGATTCAAAATCAACTAATTCTCCGAAACCGCCAAAATAATCTAAAACTAAATCCAGTGGCATTTCATAACCAATTTTGCCATTTAGTTCTTTTGATGTGAATCTAAACATTGAACCTTTTGACTTTAAATAAAATTGAAAATTGTTTGTCGGAGTTACAAAAAATGATAATTTGCCTTTACGATTAATCAAATAAAAATCAGTGTTTCTAACCGGTGAATTAGGACTTAAAAAGATGCCTTCAAATTCGTCTTCAACGAGTTGATAAATTAAACTCAAAGTATATCGAAAATCTTTGTTTTTAAATCCATTCGGGTTTTCGCTAAGATTATTAAAAAATTCGTCTACATTATTTTTTTTCAATGATAAATCTATGTCTAAAGGTTTTGTTTCTGTCATTTTTACTCTCTTTTTATTCTAATTATTTTATGATAAACACGGAATTATGTAAAGAGCGGGCTTATTTGAGATGAGTTTTTTCAAAATACAGAAAAAAGAGCCGGAAAATCCGGCATTAATATGCAATTTTTAACCAACGTCAAGATACGATTTAAGATTTTCTACGTTATTAACTCTTCTTAATTTTTGTAAAGCTGATGTTTCCAATTGACGAATCCTTTCTTTTGAAAACCCCATTGCATTTCCGATTTGTTCTAATGTTTTTGGCTCTTCGTAATCAATTCCAAATCTTCTTTTGATAATTTCCTGCTCCCTTTTATCAAGGATATTGATTAATTTTGTTACATCTTTTTCTTGCAGTTTATTTTGTGTGTTTGTTTCCGGTGAAATATAAGTTGTATCTTCTATGTAATCTTGAATACACAAATCATCAGTTACAAGAGCATCAAGACTTACAGGCTCTTTTTTTATTGCATTTTTCACTTCCTCAATTTTTTTAGAATCCAATCCCGAGATTTTTGAAATTGTTTCATTGTCTGTATCAGTAATGTTATTACATACAATATCGTTACAAGCTTTTTTATAACGCCGGATTTTTTCGAGCATATGAACAGGAATCCTAATAGTTCTAGAATGATTTGAAATCGCTCGAATGATTGTTTGTTTAATCCACCACGTAGCATACGTAGAAAATTTAAAATTCTTTCTATAGTCATATTTTTCTGCTGCCTTTATTAATCCTAATGAACCTTCTTGGACAAGATCCATAAATAAAACTCCCTGTCCTATATACTTTTTTGCAATGCTTACTACCAATCGTAAATTCGCTTGTACAAGTTTTTTCTTTGCTTCTTTTTGTTCTTTTATAGAACCTTCTTGTATCAACCTTCCAAGTTCCATTTCTTCTTGTTTTGTAAGCATTTTTTTCTTGCCAATTTCTTTCAGATATGTTTGTAGTAAATCATCACTGTTTACAACCGTACTAAAAGTTCTTGGTTCAGAAGAATTATTTTCGGAAATATCCATATAATCAAAGTTTTTAAAAGCTATACTCATCTTTTTATCCTCCATCTGGATATATAGACGAAATTTTTCAAAAAAAGTTCCATTTAACTCAAATTCTGGTATAATTTACCTATGATTCAAAACGGATATGAAGAGAAATTAATAGTTAAATATTCTGAAATCGATCAAAATCAAGCATTAAAGCAATATTCTTTACTAAATTTTTTGCAGGATATCGCAAGTAAAAATGCAGAGGATTGGGGGTTTGGTTATTCATTTATTTATCCGAAAAATTGTGCTTGGTTTTTACTTAAATATAGGATGGAATTTGAAGATTATCCTTTTGGTACACAAGAATTAATTTTGAAAACAGAGCCCCGCGGATATAATAAACTATTTGCATATCGTGACTTTGAGCTTTATCATGAAAAGAAGCTTTTAGCAAGAATGCACAGCTTGTGGTCTTTGGTTGATATTACAAATCGTACAATGGTGCCCATCTCACATATAATTGACGATAACCCAAGAATGTCAATTTTTAAGAAAAGAGAGGATGATTTGAGTTTTGCAAAAATTCCTTCCATTGAAAAAGTTGAACTGGAAAAGGAATTTGAAGTTAGATACAATGATTTGGATGTAAATGGGCATGCTAATAATGGAAACTATATAGTTTGGGCATTTGAGCCATTAAATTTTGAGTTTAAAAATACTCATAAAATTAACATTCTTGATATGGTTTATAAAAAAGAAGCAAAATTTGGAGAAAAAGTAATTTCTCAAATTGAATTTAAAGATGAACATACAACCCTGCATAGAC
>CAZHEI010000030.1:0-18853 GCA_964531425.1 uncultured Vampirovibrio sp.
CTCTATAGCTTTCAAGAGATTTTTTAGTATCTTCATTAAAGAAAAATACTGCATCATCAAGTCTTGCTTTAATTACACGAAGATTTCCTGCTTTAATATTTTCAAATTCATTACCAATATAATTTGTAATAGTTACAAATTTATTCGTTAATTTACCTTCTTGAGTATAAAGCGCAAAATATCTTTGATGAGTTTCCATTACGGTAACTGCAACTTCTTGAGGAATTGTAAGATATGCTTCATCAAAATCACAGGTAACAGCAACAGGATATTCTGTAATAAACGTAACTTCTTCCAATAAATCGTCTGATATCTTTGTAATTGCATTTAATTTATCAGCTTCAATTTTTGTAAGTTCAATAATTCTTTGTTTTCTTTCTTCCGGATTAACAATAACGTGTGCCTCACGAAGTTTTGAAATATATTCATCAGGATTATTAATTACAATGTTTTGAGTTGAAAATCTATGTCCATTAGTAACATTAGAAGAATCTTTATCAATGATTCTGATTTTAACTTCCTCATTATC
Organism: uncultured Vampirovibrio sp.; assembly: GCA_964531425.1. Lineage (GTDB taxonomy): Bacteria > Cyanobacteriota > Vampirovibrionia > Gastranaerophilales > Gastranaerophilaceae > CAG-196. The sequence goes on from CAZHEI010000030.1 coordinate 530, forward strand.
CAATATTGAAAGAACCCAACGAATTGGACGAGAAAATTTAACATCGTTTGAACCCCATCTCATAAAATGAGGACCTTGAAGTTTTGCAAAAATTTGAGGGACGTTGTCTTGTAATAAAGATTTTGTATCTTTACCTTTGATAGAAATTTTTGCATGAAGATAATTGTTTTCAACATATAAATCTTTTGGTTCAACTCCGTTTTTCTTAGCAAAACCTAATCCTGCCGGAGTAAGATTTTTATCTGCATCATAAGCAACCGTCGCAATAGGTCCTTTTACTGTTTTTTCTACATCAGGTTGTTTTGCAACAAGCCCATCGATAATAACAGCTAAACGGCGAGGAGTTGCCATAACATTTATATTTTCATAATTAACATTATTTGATTCCAAAAATGTTTTAAAACCTGTTTCAAGTTGAGAAATTGCCATCGGTATAAATTTATATGGTAATTCTTCAACACCTACTTCCAACAAATATTTGCTCATTTTATATTTCTCCAATTCTATGTCTTTTAAAAAAATTATACACCAAACATGTTTTATGTTATATTTACTCCTATGAGCTGGATATATTTACTAATAGCATCAATATTTGAAGTTGGTTGGCCATTTGGAATGAAAATGGCATCAATAAGTTTGCATAAAGCAGGTTGGATAAGCTTTGCCATTGTTGCAATGGCTTTAAGCGGTGTATTTTTATATATCGCACAAAAACAAATTCCAATAGGAATCGCTTATGCTATTTGGACAGGAATTGGTGCGGTGTGCACTTTTGCTCTAGGGATTTGGGTATTTCATGATTCAGTAAATTTGATGAAAATTTTTGGAGTTTCATTAATTATTCTTGGGGTCGTTATTTTAGAAATTTCGCATTAATTCTTTTTCGTGTATAATTTAATAAAGAAAAGGAATTAGAGGAAGAAGATTGAAAAATTCACGATTAACAATAGCTATTTTTATCGCACTTATACTTGGAATATTTGCAGGATGGGCTTTTCCGGATTTTGCAGTTAGAACCCATGTTCTTGCAGAAGTATTTTTACGAATGGTCAAAATGATTATTGCGCCATTATTATTTGCAACTCTTGTTGTTGGAATTGCGGGGCATGGAGATGTTAAAAGCCTTGGAAGAGTCGGTGTAAAAACAGTTATTTATTTTGAAGTTGTTACGACTTTAGCCTTGGTTATTGGTTTAGGATTCGCAAATTTATTCAAACCCGGAGAAGGAATGGTTGACGTTGCTTCTCGCCACATTGCACTTGGCGAAATCGCAAATATGACTTCTACTGTTCATCACAACTCTTTTGGAGAAATGTTTTTAGGATTATTTCCAACCAGTATTGTGCAAGCTATGGCGGACGGAAACCTGTTACAAATTGTAGTTTTTTCAATTTTCTTTGCACTTGCAATTTGTGCTGTTGGGAAAAAAGCTCAGCCGGTTGTTGATGTTTTAAATTCTGTTACTAAAATAATGTTTAAATTTACGGAATATGTAATGCTTTTCGCTCCTGTAGGGATTTTTGGAGCAATTGCTTATACTGTAGGAACAAATGGCATTGATATTTTGTTTAATTATGGGAAAGTTATAATGGCACTTTATGTTGCTCTTGCAGTATTTGTGCTAATAGTTTTGTTTATTGCTTGTAAGCTTGTTCATATTTCTTTTGGAGGTTTAATAAAAGCAATTCAGGAACCGGCTTTATTAACATTCACAACTGCAAGTTCTGAAGCTGCATTACCAAAAGCAATGTCTATTATGGAAAAGTTTGGGGTTCCAAAATCAATTGTTGGTTTTGTAATGCCAACAGGCTATACTTTTAACCTTGATGGCTCAACTTTATATCTTGCAATGGCAGTTTTATTTTCGACTCAACTTGTAGGAATTCACTTAACCCTTGAACAGCAGTTGGTTGTTATGTTTGCATTGATGCTAACTTCAAAAGGCGTTGCCGGAGTTCCGAGAGCTGCGTTAATTGTTCTTGCCGGAACTTTAACCAGTTTTAATATTCCAATATTGGGCGTAGCGATTTTGTTGGGTATTGACCAAATTCTTGATATGGGAAGAACAGCTGTAAATCTTATCGGAAACTGCGTTGCAACCGTTGTTATTGCAAGATGGGAAAATGTTTTTGATTATAATAAAATGAACGAATTTTTGAAAATGAAAAACAGAAAAATGAATACATTTGGTAAAACTAACAGTGAAGTTAGTTTTGATAAGGATTTTAATAGAGTATAAGACAATACGAGAGGTAAAAAATGGAATATAAAGAGACTTTAAACTTACCACAAACCACGCTCGAAATGAGAGCAAATGCAACAAAAAAAGAACCTGAAACTCAAAAATTCTGGGAAGAAATCAATGTTTATGAAAAAAATCTTGCTCAAAGAGATAAAACAAACAGTTTCATTCTTCATGACGGACCACCATATTTGAGTTCTGAAAAAATTCACGTTGGTACAGCTTTAAACAAAATTCTTAAAGATATTCTAATTCGTTATAAATCTATGCGTGGATACTACGCACCATTTGTTCCGGGATATGACGGACACGGACTTCCGATTGAAAACAAAGTTGTTAAAAATATTAAAGGCGGACGAGAAGCTCTTACTCCAGCCGAATTAAGAGAAAAATGCAGAGAATTTGCTCATACAAGTTTAAAAGGTCAAGAATCAGAGTTCAAACGTCTTGGCGTATGGGGAAACTGGGAACATCCATATTTATCAATTGACCCTGAATTTGAAGCTGAACAAGTTCGTGTTTTTGGTGAAATGTTCAAGAAAGGCTACATTGAAAAAGGACTTAAACCTGTTTATTGGTGCGCATCTTGTGAAACTGCATTAGCAGAAGCCGAAGTTGAATACGCAGACCATACTTCAACATCAATCTACGTAAGATTTAAGTTTGATGACGAAGGGGTAAATAAAATCAGCCAATTGATAGACCTTCCAAGTAAGGATGTTTATGCAGTTATCTGGACAACAACTCCTTGGACAATTCCTTCAAACATGGCAATCAGTATGCACCCTAAATTTGAATATACCTTCTTTGGTGTAAACGATAAAGAAGTTTATGTTGTAGCTACAGGCTTATTGGATTCCTTCTTAGAAGGTGTTGAATTGGACAAAAATGCAGTTAAAATCTATGGTACTTGTACCGGCTCTGATTTAGAACTATTAAACACAAAACATCCGTTATATGACAGAAAATCTCCAATTATTTTAGGAGAACACGTTACACTGGAGGCTGGTACAGGTTCTGTTCACACGGCTCCTGGGCATGGTCTTGAAGACTATGAAGTCGGTTGCAAATATAATATAGAAGTATTCTCTCCGCTAGACAGTAAAGGTATTTGGACAGAAATTGTCGGAGATAAAGATTTAGAAGGAATTCCTTATTACAAAGGAAATTCAATTGTAATCGAAAAACTTAAAAATTGTGGTGCGCTACTTGCTGCTGCTGATATTCAACACTCTTATCCACACTGCTGGAGATGTAAAAACCCTGTAATTTACAGAGCAACTCCACAATGGTTTGTAAAAGTTGATAGATTCAGAGAACAAGCTCTTGAAGCAATTAAAGGGGTTAAATTTGTTCCTGCAAGCGGTGAAGCTCGTATTTCAAACATGGTTGCAAGCCGTACTGACTGGTGTATTTCACGTCAAAGAGCGTGGGGTGTTCCAATCCCTGTATTCTATTGTGAAGAATGTGGAGAAGCTATTGTTACTGATGAAACTATTGAAAATGTAGCAAAAATCTTTGAAAAAGAATCTTCTGATGCTTGGGTAAAACATACAGCAGAAGAACTTCTACCAGAAGGTTTTGTATGTCCTAAATGTGGTAAAAAACATTGCTTTAAGAAAGAAAACGACATTATGGACGTATGGTTTGATTCAGGTGTAACTTGGAAAGCCGTTGTAGAAAAACGTTCAGAAGAACTTGGTCATACTCCTGTTGATATGTATCTTGAAGGTTCTGACCAACATAGAGGTTGGTTCCAGTCTTCACTATTAACCTCAATTGCAACACAAGGCAAAGCTCCATATAAAACTGTTCTTACTCACGGTTTTGTGTTCGGAGAAGACGGTAGAAAAATGTCTAAGTCTTTAGGTAATTATATTAGACCAGATGATATTATCAAAAACTACGGTGCAGATATCTTAAGGCTTTGGGCAGCTTCCGTTGATTACAGAAATGATACCAAAATCGGCGATAATATTGTTAAACAATTAGCAGAAATCTTTAAGAAAACCAGAAACACAGCAAGATTTTTGTTGGGTAATATTTTCGATTTCGATCCAGCTGTTGACTATGTTAAATATGAAGAACTTAAACCTATTGATAAGTTTGCATTGCATAAATTAAACAAAGTTATTGCAGAAATTACAGAATCTTTTGAAAACTACGAGTTTTACAAATATTTCCAAGCTCTTCAAAACTTTGCAACAAACGACTTAAGCTCATTCTATCTTGATATTGTCAAAGACAGACTTTATACCGCAGGTAAAAAATCACTATCAAGAAGAGCTTGTCAAACAGTTTTATATGAAAACTTACAAGCACTTGTAAGAGTTCTTACTCCTGTAATGCCACACCAAGCAGAAGATATTTGGCAAAATACTCCTGTTTGTCAACGTGGCGGATTAGAAAGCGTTCTTTTGGCTAATTGGGTTGAAGTTAATGAAAAATGGAATGCACCTCAATTAGAAGATGAGTTCGCAAAAATCTTAAAAACAAGAGAAGTTGTTACTCGTGCAATTGAACCTTTGAGAGCTGACAAAAAAGTTGGTAGCTCACTTGAAGTTGCTGTATATGTAAAATCTGATAACGCAGATGTTTTGAATTCAAATTCAAAAGATTTAGCAGATATTTTCATTACTTCTCAAGCTTATGTAACTGAAACTGCTCCTCAAAATGTATTAAACGAATACACAGAAGATGGAATTACAGTTTGGGTAACAAAAGCAGAAGGCGAAAAATGCGAACGTTGTTGGAAATATAGAAAACTTGGAGAAGTTTCAGGACATCCGACCATTTGTAAAGATTGCGCAGAAGCAGTTGAATAATAAAAATACTAGAATAAAGTAACGAGGGCGAAGCATAAGCTTCGCCCTCGTTACTTTAAAAATTTAACTAAAACCTCAAACAGGCGCTATAATGGTCAGGAGCTTTGAGTTCTAAAACCGGATTTTTTATATCACAAAGTCCGCATTCACAGAAATCACATCGTGGATGGAATTTACAACCTAATATTTCTTCTTGAATACTTGGCGGAGCTCCGGTAATTGTTTTGAGTTTTAGTGCAGGATTCGTTGTTGGAAGTGAATTCAAAAGCGCAACAGAATATGGATGTTTTGGATTTCTAAAGAATTCACTTGCATTCGCTTGTTCCACAACATGTCCTGAATACATTACTGTAACTGTATCAGCATAATTACTAACCAAAGCCAAATCATGCGATATCAAAAGAACAGTTGTTTGTAATTCATTTTTAATATCCAAAATCAAATCCATAATTTGTTTTTGAATAGTAACATCCAACGCCGTTGTTGGCTCATCAGCAATAATAAGTTCCGGATTGCAAACTAGCGCCATTGCAATAATAATTCTTTGTTTCATTCCACCGGAAAACTCATGTGGATAATATTTTAACTTTTTATCAATATCAGGAATTTGCACCAAATTCATTACTTCTCTAGCTTTTCTGAGTGCTTGTCGTTCAGTAATTTTTGAGTGTACTTTTATTGATTCCATAAGTTGATTTTCAATTGTATAAAGCGGATTCAATGATGTCATAGGGTCTTGTGGAATTAGAGCAATTTTATTTCCTCGCAAATCTCGCATTTGAGATTCTTTATAAGTTAACAGATTTTCTCCATTAAACAATATTGAACCATTTTTGATAAATGCCGTTTTAGGCAAAAGACGCATCACAGACATTGCAGTCATTGTTTTTCCACAACCGGATTCTCCAACAATTGAATGGATTTTTCCTTTCTCAAATTTCAGATTGATATCATAAAGAGCCTGAAAATCTCGTTCTTCTCCTCTAAAAAATAAATCTAAATTTTTTATTTCTAAAATGTTATCCATAAATCTATTTTATATCCGCATCATTCTACAATCACTTAGTCAATCAGTTATTTTAATGATTCAATTGCTTTTTGATAATCATTTGCTCCATAAATGTAACTTCCTGCAACAAGAGAATTTGCACCGAGTGATGTACAAATTTTCGCAGTTAAATTATTTATTCCGCCATCGACTTGAATAATTATATTTTCTGGAGCTTGCTCTTTTATTTGAGGAATTTTTAATGCACAATCATGCATAAACTCTTGCCCTCCAAACCCTGGTTCAACAGTCATTACAAGGACTAAATCAATATTCTTCAAATATGGGAAAATTTCTTTTACCTCTGTTTTTGGCTTAATCGAAATTCCAACTTTTTTACCAAAAGACTTAATTAATTCAATAACTTCATTAACATTATCTTTACAAGCTTCATAGTGAAAAGTAATTAAATCTGCCCCTGCTTTCGCAAAAGGTTCAATATATTTTTCAGGATTTTCTATCATTAAATGAGTATCCAAAAACATATTTGTTTTTTTACGAATTGATTTAACAACAGGAACCCCAATAGAAATATTTGGAACAAAATGCCCATCCATCACATCAATATGAACCCAATCCGCTCCGGCATTTTTGATTGCAGTTATTTCGGACTCAAGATTCATAAAATCCGCTGATAATATAGATGGTGAAATTATTACCTTATTCATACAGGCTCCTTTCTTCTTATTCTAGCATACGAATTATTAAATATGAAGTTTTTGTTTAAAATCCAAGTACTATAAAAGGAGTCTGTTTTTATTAAATTTTTCCGAATTAAATAAAACTATAGGCAATAACTTTATCAAGATTAATGTGCAACCAATCATAAGTTGAATCTGATTCACAAATTCCATCATAAATATCATTAACATTACAAAGTCTTACATTCGTTAGATTCAAATATTCATCTTTATTGCATTCATCACACTCATAAACTGTTCCAATAATTTGATAATGATTTGTTAAAATTACAACTCTATTTGAACCGCTTTTTTCCATAATCTTTTTAAAAATCTTAGTTTTATCCATAACAAAAAATCCTCCTATAAAATAGGATTCAATAAAATTATTATTAAGACAATTCCCTCTGAAGGCTAAATAATCATATCATTAAATTCTTTATGATCATCATAATTATACATGTGCACAAAAGTATAAAGCATTTTCACAGAAAATCTTTTAGAACCCAGTTCCAACATCGATCTTAAAACATCTCTATTAGATGAAATATGAGTAGCCATTCGATTGCAAGCGAGGTTATCATAATAATTCGCAACATTTACAATCTGAGCATATTCATTAATATAGTCACTGGAAATTCCATTTGGATAACCCGAGCCATCATTATTTTCATGATGTTCAAGAGCCGCTCTTGCAATACTCTCGTTCAAATGAAGCTTATCTTTAATAATTTCATAACCCAAAATCGTGTGTTTTGCGACTTCATCCTCATGCGTAGTTAAAAGTGCAGAACCATCATTTAATTTGATTTCCAGCTTCCCAATATCATGCAATAGCCCCGCTAAAACTACATCATCAATTTCAAGAGCAGAGTATTCCAATTTTTTCGCAATTAAACCTGAAATAATTGCTACATTCAGCGGATGGCAAATTTCATACTCTCCCAAAAATCGAATTTGTGAACCTTTTTTAGATTTTGTCAGTTGCTTAAACAAATCTCCTGTTATAATACTTGTCAAAGTGTTTAGCTTTAGCAAACCTTCTTCATAATATCCTTGCAAAAACAAATCCAATGTTTTTCTATAATAATACTTTATTCTAACCTGATTTTCTGATTTTAAAGTTCCTTCTCTATTAACAACTGTTTCAAAATCTGTTGCATCAAGAGTATCATAAGAAAAATTTGCCATTTTTCTTGCATTAGATTTGCCTGTAGAAGTTTTTTCACCTTTACTCGTTTCACTAAACAATTCTTCCGTAAAAAGCCTTGCATAGTTCTTGAGCATGATTATCTTACCGGGAGTAAGTACCTCTCCGGCATTCAAAATTTTAGCATTTGCTTCATTATACAAATCAAACGGCAGAATTTTATAAGTGCTCAGCTCTTTTGTCGAAACTTGTCTCATAAACCTATTATAACACTTTGTGCTAAGTTTTCCTACTGTATTTGTTCTAAATTTTCAGATTTTCTTAACTCTTTATAACTATAGAGAGCATAAATTAAAAATCCTATAGCAAGCCATATAATAAAATACAGCGCAGATGTAGCTTTTGAACTAAATTTGCAATACATCAATGCCAAGCATGTTAAAATCCCAAAAATAGGAAACCACGGACAAAACGGAACTTTAAACGGTCTCTCATTATTTGGAGCTGTTTTTCTTAGAATTAAAACTGCTAAACAAATAACTATGAAAGATGTAAATGTCCCAAAATTACACAGCTCTGCTGAAATATTCAAATCCATAAATAATCCGCAAATTATAACAATTAATCCTGAAACCCATGTCATAACATGAGGAGTTTTGAATTTCTTGTGTATTGAATTCCAAGTTTTAGGTAAGAAATGATCTCTGCTCATTGCATATAAAATTCTTGTTGTACCCAATTGATATACAAGTAAAACAGATGTTAAAGCACACAATGCACCAACCGAAATCAATCCCGCATACCAGTTTATACCCACATAACGCATTGCATGAGCTAACGGTGCTTGAATATCAATTGCACTCATAGGAACTACACCGGTTAAAACGAGAGCAACACAAACGTACAAAACTGTACAAAGTAACAATGTTCCCATAATTGCAACCGGTAAATCTCTTTGAGGATTTTTTGTTTCTTCTGCTGCTGTTGAAATTGCATCAAAACCAATATATGCAAAGAAAATTATGAATGCACCTGAAAAAATACCTTCCAAACCATTTGGCGCAAAAGGCACCCAGTTATCAGGCTTTACATAAAATGCACCAACAACAATAAAAGACAGAATGATAAACATATTCACACAAACCATTATGGTTGCGACTTTTGTAGATTCTTTTATTCCTTTTACCAATAATAAGGTTAAAATCAAAACTATTGCAATTGCAGGTAAATTTGCAGCAACAGGGATTTCTGTAGGCAAATGTAAATATGTAAATATATGATTAATTATGCCGTCTGATGTAGTAAATGGCAAATGTATAAACGGCATTTTATCATGCACATCCCAACCATAACGATTACAAATTTCATACATTGAACGGTAATCATTTCTTAACCACAATGGGAAATTAACTACCCAAGCCGGAAGAACATGCTGAAAACCTTTCAAGAATTGAACAAAATATCCTGTCCAAGCACTTGCAACAGTAATATTTCCAATAGCATATTCCAGCATTAGCACCCAACCAACCATCCAAGCCATTAATTCACCCATTGTTGCGTATGTATAAGCATAAGCACTACCTGCAACTGGCATCATTGAAGCGATTTCAGAATAAGACAATGCTGAAAATACACTCGCAACAGCTGCCAATACCATTGAAACAACAATTGCAGAACCTGCCCCAGGAGCATCTGAACTTCCTACTATCGCAGAACCGATAATTGTAAAAATACCGGTTCCAACTACAGCTGCAATCCCAATTACTATAAGGTCAAATACACCTAATGTTTTTTTCAGTTCTGACTGAGTACCTTCCTCCACAGTTGCTTGAGGAGATTTACATTTTAATACGTTATTAAATATTTGTTGTAATTTTTTCATTTTCTGCTATTTCTTCGACTTTATTTTCTACTTCTCTATTTTTTCTGTAACCGTAAGTTGCATAAATTAATCCACCCATTGCAACCCAAACTACAAACATAATGCTTGAAAGCATTGCTGTTTCGCCTTTTGCTACAACCATTGAATAAATCATCAAGCCACCACAGCATAGAATACCCAAAAGCGGGAACCAAGGACAGAATGGAACTTTAAATGGTCTTTCTCTATCAGGATCAATTTTTCTCAAAATTAAAATCGCAACACATACAATTATAAATGATGTAAATGTACCAAAGTTACAAAGTGATGCTGCAATGTCCAAATCTAAGAACAATGAACCAACAATACCAACCAATCCTACTGTAATTGTAAGAATGTGAGGAGTGTTAAATTTTTTATGAGTTTTTTGGAATACCTTTGGCAAGAAATGATCTCTACTCATTGCAAACAATACACGAGTAGCAGCCATTTGTAAAACCAAAAGAACTGATGTTAAACCGGCAATAGAACCAATTGAAATCAATCCTGCAACCCAATCTTGTCCAACTGCTGACATTGCATAAGCCATAGGAGCTTTTAGCAATCCTTCCGGAATAGCAACTCCGCTAGTCGGTTGCAAACCTGTTAAAACAAGAGCAACAAGCACATAAACAACAGTTGTTATAACAAGTGAACCAATAATACCAATTGGCAAATCTTTTTGAGGATTTTTACATTCCTCTGCTGCTGTTGCAAGTGCATCGAATCCGATGTAAGCAAAGAATATAATAAATGCTCCCATAAACACTCCTTCGAAACCGTTTGGTGCAAAAGGAGTCCAGTTTTCAGGTCTTACATAGAAAGCACCTGCCAGTACAAAAAGAGCAATAACACCCAATTTTACAAAAACCATAATTCCAGCCATTTTTGCGGAATCTTTCGTTCCTTTAACAAGAATTGCAGTCATTAACATAATCATAATAATTGCAGGCAAGTTTATTGAAATAGGAATTCCTGCTATGTTCGGAATTACAGAGCTTGGGTCAATTCCTTGAGCTTCATAAAAATGTGCAGCATTTCTGTAATCGCTAATTAGCCATTGAGGCGGATTACAAAACCATGCCGGCAAAATATTTGAAAAACCTTTAATAAATTGCATAAAGTGATTTGTCCAAGCACAAGCAACAGCAATAAAACCAATTGCGTACTCAAGCATTAAAACCCAACCAATTAACCAAGCCATACATTCGCCCAAAGTCGCAAATGTATATGTATAAGCACCACCTGCTACAGGAATCATTGTTGAAAATTCACTATAACACAGTGCTGAAAATATACAAGCAATTGCAGCAATTACCATTGAAACCACAAGAGCCGGACCGGCACCTGTTTCCGGAGCAGCAGCTGCTGTACCAACGACAGCAAAAATACCGGAACCAATAATTGCACCGACACCAAGAATAATTAAATCCCAGACCCCAAGAGTTTTTTCTAATCCGCCTTCTTTTGCTCCGGCTAGAGCATCATCCGGATTTTTACGTGTTGCCATTTTTGCTAGTATGTTTTTTAATGTCATTCGGCTTCCTTTCTTTATCAATTGAAAATGGAAAATGGAAAGTGGAAAAATATTTTATATTTCGTACCAACTAAACAAACCTACAATTTTCATATTCTCGGGAAAATCTGTAGGTTTGCTTAAATATTTTTAACCAGAGTTTCCCACCCCTATTTTTTACACAATGGGTAGCCAAGCTTTTCACGTTGTTTGACGTACAAGTTAGCTACTGCAGATGCCATCGTTCTGACTCTGTTTATAAAGTTAATTCTTTCATCTTTACTGATAACCCCTCTTGCATCAAGAAGGTTAAAAGTATGTGAACATTTTAGAACATAATCGTAAGCTGGAAGAACAAGTTCAGCATTAATACAATTATCAACTTCTTTTTGATAAGCATCAAATAAGCTGAAAAGTCTATCTGCATCAGAGTATTCAAAATTATATTTAGATTGTTCAATTTCATTTTGGAGGTAAATATCGCCATACTTTAACGAATTGTTCCACATAATATCAAAAACTGATTCCTTGTTTTGAATGTACATTGCAATACGTTCAAGACCATAAGTGATTTCCAATGCAACCGGTTTTACTTCTAATCCACCAACTTGTTGGAAATATGTAAATTGAGTAATTTCCATTCCGTCTAGCCAAACTTCCCAACCTACACCGGCTGCGCCTAGTGTTGGAGATTCCCAGTTGTCTTCTACAAATCTTACATCGTGTTTTGATAAATCAATTCCCATTGCTTCAAGACTCTTTAAATATAATTCTTGAGCATTATCAGGAGATGGTTTCAAAATAACTTGATATTGAAAATAATGTCCTAATCTGTTTGGATTTTCTCCATAACGTGCATCAGTCGGACGTCTGCAAGGTTCAACCATAGCAGTTGACCATGGTTCCGGACCAAGTGCTCTCAAAAAAGTTGCAGGGTTCATTGTAGAAGCCCCTTTTTCAATATCATAAGGTTGTTGGATTATACAACCATAATCTGACCAAAATCTTGATAAGTTAAGTATTAAGTCTTGAAAATTTAACGCCATTTTTATTCCCAACATTGTATTTTTTACACTTAATAAATTATACACAGAATCGTGCCAAGAATCAAATTTTTGCATTAAGAAATGTTACGAAACATCCAATTCATTTACGTTAATTAATCCACTTAAAGCTGGTCACATAATCGTCACCATTAATATTACCTTTAATTTCTGCAATAAATTTTCGATAAGCTTTATTTGACAATTCAATCGCCGGAATCTTGTTAATACGCTCTAAAACCAAACTGTCTTTTGATAAATCAACCCCAGGAATAACATTAAACAATGTATTTATTGATAAATTTCCAATTGGTCCAAACATAGTTGAGATTTTTCTTGAAAGCAAACCTAGAACTTCCATATCAGCGATATTCGTTGCAAAATTATAAGTTCCACCTACAAAAAGACTCAAATCTTTGCCTTGGCTTGTTATTTCAATATTTCGTGCTATTCCGTCTTTTATTCTTATAGAACCATATATATCTGAAAACTCTCCGGTTTTAAGCGGTGTAATTAAATCAATTACACTATTTATAGAGAGTCCCGTCAAACCACCTTTTACAAGATTTCCTGCTTTTAGAAGATATTCAAGAGAGCCTAATTTTGGCATTCTACCATCTTTTACGTTAAAAATCGTGTTTCCGCTCAAAGTTTCCATACAATGGTTAAAATTTGTACCATTACAGGTTAAATTTACATCTCCCGTCAAATCTCCATAAATTTGATTGTTTAAATCAAACAATGCCCAGCTTATGTCATTTGCACTAATATCTTTAGCTCGCAAATTTATCCCCATATCATTATTTTTTAAATTGTAGGAATATTTACCTCCCAATTGACCTTGAGCAATATTAAAATTAAAGTTTTTGATATCAAAAACTCCTCTGTCAGAAAGAGATGCCAGTGCTTCAAAATTTGTAGCATGAATATTTCTTAACTGTACATTATCCGCCTTTAGGGTAAAATTATTTGCAACAATTGAATTTAAATCAAAACCTTCAAAAGATTCAAAAGTAGAAACATTATCAACTTCTGCCAATTTCAATTTATTAACCAGTTGATTTAAATCCAAATCTTTTGTATAAAAAGTTGCTTTTTCTATTTTATAAGGAGAGGTTAATTTATTTTTCAAAATACCATTAAAAATAATATCATTTCCCATAATTTCGCCTTTTGAAGAAAACTCAACAGTTTTATCTTTGAAAACGAGTTCAATATTTTTCATTGTTGTATCCAAAAATGGAATATTTGTTTCCGAGATATGAAAATCTCCCAAGACTTTTGGATTTGAAAGTTTTCCATTGAATCTTAAATCAGAAGTAAATTGACCTTGTTTTATATTAGGCTTACGGAAAATTATATTAAAAATTCTGGCATCTGTTGGATGATTAGTTTTTATGTGTAAATCCTTAAATCCTAAATCATCTTTAAAAATTTCAACTCCACCCCAAGCTTTAAGCATATTCAATTTTGTTTGACGCCCACTTTGAGAATCAATCATTTTGTCATAAGAAAATTCTTTAATTTTATGATTATTGCCTTCAGTAACTCTGGATTCCAACGAAACAACGATGGCATTTTCAACATCCCCGATAGTTGCTCCAAAATGGTAAATGCTGGAGTCTTTACTCATATCTACTTGAGCTTTTAAGTCATAATCATTAGAAATCCCTTTTAATTTAAGCCAATAAACAATGTCACCTTTTATTTTTATTGGATAAATTTGATTTTTATTTATATATTTATCAATAAATTCTTGTTGAGGTTTTGAATTAAAATATAAATTAAAATTTTGTTTATCGAATATATTTTTAATTTCGCCATCAATAAGAACAGGCATATTATCAGCAAGAAGATTTATTTTATTAAGTTTTAAAACGTTATTTCTTACATTTAAACCGCCATTAATAATTTCAACAGGCATTGCTAACGGCAAATAAACAAAAGAAATACCTGTTAAATCTGAATTTGAATTAATTTTGTTATTAGAAATTCTTGTATCAAGATTTAAAGAGCCCTTTTTGAATTCAAAATTAGACGTATAAGCTCTCAAATTTTCAGGAAGAATATCGTTATTTAAAATATCATTAAATAAGCTTAAATCAGGAGTCTTAACTTTTATATGCCCATCTACTTCAGGTTTTGAAAAAAATGCGTTATTTACAAATAAATTTACCTCAAAAGTATTTTGAACATTGTCTATATATCCTTTTACATCTTTAACGGTAATTTTACCGTTGTTAATGACAATCAGTCCTCCTGATTGATATTTTATAAGACTATCTTGCACAGATGAAATTATTTCAGATTTCAAATTTAGTTTTTTATACTCAATTTCATCTGTTGAACCATTATATTTTGCTTTAACTGATACGTATGGCAAATATTGGAACTTATCTGTTAATTTATTTTGAAATAAAAAATTCGGATTTAGTTTAGGAATATCTAAAAACAAATCTGCTATACCATTTTTAACTTTTGCTTTTATGCTTAATGGCAAATTTCCAACGGTTGCACTTATATCTGCTTCTGAGTTTGTTCCATCAATTTTTATTTTCCCATTTGAATTTTTAATATCTACATTTTGCAATTTAAAATCATTATTCACAAGTTGAATATTACCTTTGAAAAATATGTTTTTGTTAAATTGAATTTCATTAATTGATTTCACACTACCATAAATTTTTAAATCCCAATCTGTATCGCCATTTACAAAATCTAATTTTGGAAGCATTTTTTGTATTTCCGAAAGAATAACAGATGTTTGAATTGACTTATATATAGACTCTAATGGTTGTTTTTTTGAATTGATATTAAAATCAAAATTCCCAAATAAATCACAAGTTCCGTTAATTGCAATATCTTTACCGTTTAGAACCCCTTTTTTGAGCATAAAAGTAACATGTTGGTCATTAAATTTTAATATTGCATTTGTATTAATAAGTTTTAAATCTGAAAGCTCCTCAAAACCGACATTACTGTTTTTTATATTCATTTCTCCCCATATATGAGGTTTCTTACGATTGCCTCTTACCAAAATATCAATATTGCCTTTACCTTTAATATCCATAATAGGCATAGGACCAATAATAAAATTTAAGATTTCATGCAACGGATTTAAAATGGTTTGAGCAGTTTTTAAATCCACCGAATCTGTACTCTTAACAGTAAAATCAGCATATTTTACATTATATAATTCTTGAGAACCTTTAACAAAAACCTTTTCCAGACCGCCGGTTGGAACACATACGTCAAAATTAAAGTATTTTCCTATCAAATCAATTTTAATAGTAGCACCTTTAATTGAACTTGATATAGGTTTCATTAAGATACCGTTATTTATGTATACTCCACCCGTTATATCAGGCTCCGGAAGGCGCCCCTTTATTGAAAAATTAGCGAGAGCTTCTCCGTAAAATTTATATTTTTTCAACTTGTAAACATCAATTTCTTCCGTACGAAAAGCTGGTAATAAATTAACTATATCTTTGATTCTTGATTTATCTAAAATTACGTTCAAATCCAATGTTGGCATAGCTTTACCAAAATAATCCGAGATTTTCCCATTTAATATAACGTGAATATTTTGAGATTTTATATCAATATTATCAAAATTAATATAATGCTTTGTTATTTTAAATTTTGATACAATAGAAAATTCTTGCGGAAATATTATTGATTCTGCGGAATCTTTCATAAGAATTGCACAGTTAGAAAGTTTTGTTTTAAATTCGTCTTTATTTGCAGAAATATTTACTTCACCTTGAATTTTGTCTATATTTTGTGGCAAATAATATTTAAAATACGTTCTTAATGGTGCAATATTTATATTAGAAATTTCTAAATCGAAAATCGTTTTTTTAATATCATTATTTTTTGGCAAAAATAGATTTGCATTTATTTTTGAAATATTTTCATCAACATTAAGAATGCTATCCGTCTTTAATTGAACATAACGGTTTGTCCGTTGGAATTTAAAATCATTTCCTTGATAAATAATCGGATTTTTTATCCCTTTTTGATAAAATAAAGCCTTAAAATCATCGATTTTAATAGAATCACACTTGATATGCTTTGATTCCATTTTTTTAAAAAAGTCTTTTTGCAAAGAAATTTCTTCATTCATATTTGCAGAAATCTGTATATTCCCAATACTTAAATTGTTAATATGCATTTTACCGGATAACAGTGGTAGCAAACGAATTTTGATTTTAAAATCTTCAACATTAAACGAAGTAGAATTATTCTTTGCACTTATTTTAATTTCTGTTGCACTAAAACTTCCTGTTGGTAAAATTGAAAAAGTAGTTTTAAGATTATTAATTTCAACAAGATAAGGTGTATTATGCGAAACATTACTACTGATTGCAAGTATCGCTTTTGACAGGAGTGTTGGCAAAACCAACAACCAAATTAGGTATATCCCTATTAAACTTATTACAAATTTTTTATTTAGCATTGCATTTATTATATTACATAAATTCACTTATTGGTACTTTTTATAAATTATGTTATAATCTTGACTGTGAGAGATTTATTTAAAAAAGTATTAGTTGGGATAGCATTATTTATGGCACCTTCTGTTTTTGCAGAAAGTTATAAGGTGCTTATTATTCCTGATAATATTGTTACTGATAACATTGCGCTTGATTCTTACATTTATAATGCTACAGCGGAATTTTTTGCGGATGAAGTTGTCACTCTTCTCAACAATACAGATTACATAAACGCTCCGACAATCAGTGAAACTCGTAATTTATACAAGCAAGATTCTTCTGCAATGATTTCTGCAAAAAATCTTACAAACAAATTTAGAACAACCTATAATATCGATTATATAAGCTTAAAGAAATTAGCTGACAAAGCTAATACCAGATATGCGCTTTTAATGACTTCTTATATTGATTCAGAAAACTATATATTAAGAAGAACACCATGGGATTTTTTGAATATTCCTGGGGCTTCTGTTGTCGACCCTGCTTATAAGATTTCAACTTACGCAGTTCTTGTTGATACTCAAAATAATAAAAAACTTTGGGCTGATACCTACTACAAAACAATTAGCGTTTGTGAAAACAGAATTATTACAAGAGGAGCATCTCCTCAGACTGAACAATTGCAAAAGATTAAGGATTATTCAAGGTATGTATGCCCGCAAATTGCGCAAAATGTTCAACAGAATGTTTTACCTCCGGATATGTTAGCTAAGGAATCTAATCAGATTGATTATGATATGGGTAATATTGATAACGTATTTACAAAAAAATATCGTCATTTGGGTAAAGAATATAATAAAGTTTATGCTCAAAGAAAAGCCGATTACGATGAATTTGTTGCTGATACAAAAGTAAAAGTTAATAATACAAAAGAAAAAATAAAACAGTCTTATGATGAAAAGAAAGCTCGTAAGCAAGAAGCAAAACTAGAAGTAAAAGCAACTCCTGTTTATGATGAATCCGGCATGAGCGGAATTTCTAACAAAGTTAAAACAAAAGCTTCCGGTTTCAAAAATGCTGTTTTCAAAAAAAATAACTCTGAAATTGAATATCCGGAATTAATCCAAATTGAAATTAAAAAGAAGAAAAAAAATAATCTTTATGGAGAATTTACAACCGACAAACCTGAATTAAGAGATTATGATTAATCTTCACAACCACTATTTTGTGCGTTTTTATTCATTTTTTAAATCACTAGTTCTTAAATAATTAAGAAATTGTTTATTTTTTAATGTTTTGTTGAAAAAAGTGGTTTAATGATAATAAGGTTACTAAGTGACTAAGAGTTTACATATTTGTCCAATAAAAATTTTGTAAAAACTTAATCACTTAATCACCTAGTCACTTAATCACTCAAGAATATAATTAAAAAGGAGACATAAAAATGGCAAAAACAATTGGTATTGACTTAGGTACAACAAACT
>CAZHEI010000031.1:0-18307 GCA_964531425.1 uncultured Vampirovibrio sp.
GAATAGGTGAATAAGAGGTTACGCTTTTTCGTGAATCGTGAGTTGTGATTCGTGAGTCGAGGGTTACGATTTTGTTATTACGAACAAAGTGAAGCAATCCAGTTGGAAGAAACATCAACTGCCCCCTCTCCCCAGCCCTCTCCCGTTGGGCGAGGGAGTAAGATTGAGCAAGTGACCAAGTGGTTACAGGTTTTTTCTTAAAAAACTCTGTAACAATTTTCCACTTTCCATTTTCCACTTTCCATTCAGGAAGCTGGAGTCCAGAAAGCCTGTCTAGGAGAAGGTTATAGCCCCCCCCCCCCGAAATTACTGTCAGAGCAAGGGTTTGGGTTGGTTTGGACTAAAAACGCATCCAACGACAAATTCTCGCCACCATGTTGCGTACAACCACCTCTGAATCGGGCTAAACGTATATTTCTATTCAATTGTTCTCTGCTTCTGGACAACACAAAACATCCTTATAATTGCGATACCGTATCCTAATATTTATATTATATCGTATTTATATATTTTTTACAAGCCCATGAATTACAATTCTATACTTATATACTCTCTGACAGGCTAATACAAATTCCTTTTATGCACATTATTCTGTATATATGAGTTACGAATCTTTTGAAGAATATCAATATGACAGTTGCACCTCACATGGGCTTTGCTCACCAAATCCGAGAACATCAGCGTTACAAACAGTGCTAGTTTTATACTTAAGAATTTTTGCAAAATATGCGACCTCTCTTGAGGTTGATAATGATACTCGTGATTTTATTTTAAACACTATTGCAATTACAATATACAATTCAGAATTCAACGAAACAAGTTTTAGTTTTGCGGTTGAAAAATTCCGAGAAATTCTTCCCAAGATTATGGGAGAATATTTTGAAAAAAATCCTGATGACAATATGAAAAATGAGCAAGATAAAGCATTAGAGATTTTTAGAGAAACTTATAATATAATTCCTGCTATTCAATACGGAGAAAAAATTTTCAATCGAGCGATAGAAAAACTTGAAACCAAAATTCGTGATTTATATAACATTGCACTCGTAATTGCAAAAAGTATGAGCATAAATCTACTTGATTTAGAGAGTTTTGAAAAAGAATCACAAGAAGGATTTTCTTCTATATTGAAACTTTTGAGTTTAATAAATATTGAAAATATTGATTTAGAAGTGTTAAAAGAAGAAATCTTTAACACTGCAAATATAGACAAAGAATTAATGAAGCTTTTGAGAGAAGCACAAGAAAAACGCTATGGAAAACAAAAGATTAGTGAAGTTTCATATTCGACTATTCCGGGGAAAGCAGTTCTTGTCGTTGGTTCAAACATTAGAGAATTAGAAACTATCCTTGAAGCCCTTAAAGATAACCTCATTGATGTTTACACTCATGATGAAATGATGCTGGCACATACTTTTCCAAAATTCTCAACTTATCCTCATTTAAAAGGTCAATACGGTCAAGGAGTTGAAAGTTGTTTATTAGATTTTGCAACCTTCCCAGGACCTATCATTTTAACAAAATATTCTCTACACAACATAGAAAATTTCTATCGAGGGAGATTATTTACCACAGATTACACACTGAATCCTAAAGGCATAATTAAGATTGAAAACAATGATTTTACTAAAGTTATTGAAACAGCTAATAACACAAAAGGATTCAAGCGTGGTAAACAATGTGAAACCGTAACAATTGGTTTTGATTATGAATCAATCATATCAAATATTGAAGAGCGAATAAAAAATAATCATTATGAACGAATTTTTGTAATCGGACTTGATGGATATTCTTTAGAGCAACGCACGTATTTTGAAAAACTTATAAAACTGGCTCCACCTTCTGTTTTAATTATTTCCGGCTCATACAACATTGAACAAGAGAATTTAATTCATCTTAATACTTGTTATGACAATTACAGTTGGATGCACATTTTTGAATTTGTGCGCAAATTCAATTTATCCATAACAGTTTTTGTACCAAAATGCGAACGAAGTTCCGTTTCACAAATGATTTACTTATCCGCACAAACCAATGTAAAAGTATTTGTTGGCAAATGTGCACCAATTATTTTAAATCCATCTTTGATGAATACAATGCAAGAGGTTTTTGCAATTAAAAGCATAACAAATTCTAAAAAAGATTTGGAAGAAATTCTTGAAGACAAATAGAGGATTTTATATTAGAATAGTCTTTGAGAGGTGCTTATTTATGGAAAAAAGTTCTGCAATATATGTCTTTGATTCAAATGATAATTCAAGAGAAATTCTTAAATCATATCTTGAAGAACTTGGTTTTGATTCAAATATCAAATTATTTAAGGATTACAAATCAGGAGTGGAAGAAATAACAACTCTTGATTTTGCGCCAATTGTTTTTATTGATATTTCTGAAAATACAAAAACCGTGTCAGAAACTTTAGATACGCTAAAACTTTTTACCTCAAAAATTGTAATAACCTCTGTTGATTATTCAACAGATACGATAGTCAAGGCAATGCGCACAGGAGCAAAAGAGTTTTTACCAAAACCGATTATCAAAGAGGATTTAAAACGAGTTGTAGAAATGTTTAGTCATCAAGAATGTTTAGAAAATGATTCGACCTCAAAAATTATAACGGTTTATTCAAACAAAGGCGGCATCGGAAAAACTACAATTGCCACAAACCTTGCGGTAGAATTAGCAAAAACGACAGGAGATAAAGTTGCTCTTATTGATTTAAATCTACAAATTGGAGATGTTTCAACTTTTTTAAACCTAAATCCCTCTTTTGATGTGGCTTATGTTATAAAAAATCTTATTGATAAAAAGGAAGATACTCTTTTAAGTGCTTTTGAAAAGTTTAAGAATACAAATTTGTACGTACTTTCTGACCCTAATTATATTGAACAATCAGAAAGTATCATTCCTCAACAAATTGAGAATTTGTTTGAAGCATTAAAAAAAGTTTTTCCGTATATTGTAGTTGACATGTCTTCCAATATCGATCAGAATTCGTTAAAGATTTTAGATAAGTCTGATATGGTTTTGTTTACAACAATTGTAAATATTCCAGCAATAAGAAATGCTCAAAGATGTTTAAATCTTTTCCGTTCTCGTAGATATCCAGAAAGCAAAGTAAAAATTGTAATTAATCGTTTTATGGAAAATGATGAGATTAGTTCTGATGATATCGAAACAGCACTTGGAGAAAAAATTTATTGGAAAATTCCAAACAATTATTTTTCTATTATGGAATCTATTAACAAAGGAATTCCAGTTAGTGAAGTAAATTCAAGCTCAAATATAGCAAATAGTTTTAGAGATTTTGCTTCAAAAATTTCAGACGATATTGTATTACAAACAGTGACAAAATATAGATTAGGATAATTAATTATGCAAAAAGTTTTCAATTTAACAAACAAATATATAGTACTGGCAACTCCGCTAATTTTATACGCTCTTATTTCAAGTATTTATCTTGCTGTTTCTGCAAGTGGAGGGAAAATAATCGGTCTAATTTTTGCGATTTTTTTATTTACATTGATGAGTGGAGCTTTTATTGCCGGTTGGTTTAATATGATTAAAACAGCAATTCTTGAACCAGATAGAGAGGATGTAAATTCATTACTCAAAGAATTCCCTTCCGGGGTTGGAGAATATTTTTTACCGGCTTTAGGTGCAATATTTGTAATATTTATGATATTTGCAGTAATGTTTGCAACCTCATATTATGTGGGCATAAACACCATTGGTGACCCTAAAATATCAGCAGAAGCTTTATCAAAAGCTATGCAAAGTACAATTGAACTCAAAGCTTTTGTTGCAAGTTTGAGTGTTGAACAATTAACCAAAATTAGTTTATGGAATATGCTCATACTTGGAATAATGACAATTGGATATTTTCTGATGATGCTTTATTTACCGGTAATATTTTTCAAAAACAAAAATCCGTTTGTTGCATTTTTTGTTTCATTAAAAGATTTGTTTAGCAAAAAGTTTTTCAAAACACTTGGAATCTATCTTTTAATTTTTGTAGTAAATTTTCTTATTTCAGTATTCTCAACAATATTTGGTGGAAATTCAATCGCTCATTTTGTTATGACATTACTAAATTTTTACTTTGTAACAATTGTAGGAGTCGGGATTTTTTATTATTACTACAATAATTTTGTACAATCCGAAATTGGACAAAATGTTGATGTAGAGGTTTAACCTCGTTCGTTTTGAACTATTTTACAATAATGATGCGTATAAACGCAACCTACCGTTGCTATTTCAAAAGTTAGATATTGAATAAATTATGATGGGTGGAATAACAATTGTTCCACCCATCATACGAACTACGAACTAGTTCACAAGCCAATTTTACCCTGAGTAAATAAAGAGTAGTTTGAGCATGTTGAAATTGTCGGTTTAGTAAAACCGACCTACAAAACTAAAGAATTATGAGTGCGAGACTTTGTGAATGTAGTGTAAATTCAAAATATTTTTAAAACTTAAGATTTAATCCAACACCAACTTCTTTTACATTTATCGTTTTTGCCAATTTGCATGTAGCTTTAAATCCTGTGCAATGGCAAGCATATAAAAAATCTAAATTAAGTCTACTTAATTCATTTATGGTATATTCCAAATGTTCCAGAGAAGCTTCCTGCAAATGCAAACCACCTATAATAGAAGAAATCGTATCTAATTTAAAAACTTGTTTAGCGTAATTGCAAATATTAATAATACCTGAATGAGAACAACCTGTGATAATAAAAATCTTGTCATTTGTTCGAATAGCAAGAGCACTGTCATCTTCTACGAAATCAGGAAGGTTAGAACCCTTTAAAAGTCCGACTTGAGTTTTTCCTTCATATTCGTTTATTCGAGGTATTTTACCTAGAAAACAAATATTTTCCGTCAACATAAATGGTTTATCAGTGTATATAACTGCAAAAATAGATTCTACATCTTCTTTTGAAATCGGAGAACCAAATTCTCCATCAATATTATCAAATCTTTGAGAAAAAACATTTGAACAGGAAATAATTTGGGGTTTATGCTCCAAATTCTTATAAAAGTCTAAAAGATATTCAAGACCTCCCGTGTGATCATTGTGTCCATGAGAAAGTACAATGTAATCTATTTGTTCTAGCTGAATATTCATCTTTTTTGCATTATTTATTACAACATTAGAATATCCTGTATCAAAAAGGATTTTCTTGCTTTCATATTCAATATAAAAAGATAAAGCAGGCTCGCCTAAATAATATTTATCAATAATAGTATTATTATCAACCAAAACTGTTAATTGAAACATTTATTTTATCTCTCGTAATTCCATTAAATAAGTTCTATTGTTATCTATTACAGTATATCGTTCAAATCGGTCTTTTGCGATTATCGCATCCAAGTATGATTTATTGCCGTTTGTATTTCCTATAATTTTAAAATCATCTTTAAACTGTTTTGCAAGATCTTGTATATCAAGTTTGTTAAATTGATTTCCAATATAGATTTTGACGGGCTTTCCTGCAACAGTATTTGCATATTCTTTAGCAAATGCAAATATTTGATTCCTAATTTGTGGATTGTTTTCATACTCTGTGTGAATACCAATTGAATCGATTAATAAAGCCAGTTCTTCATTCTTATCTTGAATCCAATATGCACAAGCATTTCCGATTGACTTATCTTTATGTTTATTTACAATTTCAATAAGTTGAGCATATGAATATAGTAATTCATCTACACCCGCATATCCATTAATACCATCTAGAGCGATGCATTGTCCTGCAGTACTTCCTTGGAACAAATCTTTTGTAGGATCACGCCTCCATATTCTTATTGCAAAATCTTCATTTTGCTTAGGGAATTTAGAATCTGGAGAATAATTTTTATGTTTTTTTGAATATTCATTTTGTGACAATAGTTTAAAAGAAATCTCTTTATCATAATTCAACCAAGTGTCATAATTTAATCCATTTGTTTCAAATAAAGATTTTGTTAAAAGATTTCCTTGACCATATGTTGAAGAGGAAGTATGAATTAATTCTTGATAATTATTATTTACAGATGACAATATAAGATCTTTTAATCTTTCTTTGTGTGTTTCGCTATTCTTCTTTAAAAAATAGGGGATTGTATATACATTACCTAAATCCCAATTCGAAAAATCTATATTAGGATTTGTTGTATAAGTTGATATTAATTTTTTTAAATATTCTGAGCTTAGGTAATCAATATTAATACCTTCTTTCAAAATACTATTGTTAATTAATATATTTAATTCTGGAATAGAAGTTCCTAAATCAAGCATACCTTTAGATAGCTCTAAAAATTTGATAATTTCAGCAGGATTAACTTTATTTTGATTTTTGCAGATATTAACCAAATTGTTTCTTAAATCAGGTATTTGAAATAAATAATTAATTGTTCTAAGTGACTTATCAAATTTATTTATCCTTTGTTCTAATCTTTGCCTAGATGGATGACCTCCAACTGTTAATAGTGCAATAAGAGACTCTGTTTTATTTTGTTTAAAATAATTTTCGATTTCCTCTTCTGTAAGTACTGCTTCTACGGGTTCAGTTAACTTTTCTCTTACATCTTTAGCATATTGAATTAAATTATTAAAATCGCTGTCTTTATTTTTTGCAAGTTCTCCTGCGTCAGTACCAAATGATTTTAAAATGCTTAAAATTAATGCTTTATCTTTTATTGGAATATTTTTAAAGTTTTCCAAGTTGATAAACGCTTTATCTAATAATAACGCAAAAGGAAGGTCTTTTACAAATATTTCATTTGGATTGGTATCAGAGTATAAAATTGCATTTAATGCGTCATCTTCCTTCTTTGATAAATCTTCTGATATATTGCCAAGTATAAAATTATTTAAAGTTGTTTTAAAAGAAGAGAATTTTGACAAATATTCATCGGCTAGGATTCTTTTGTTAATTTCTTGAACATGCTTTGCTTTAATACCAGAACTTACTGGCAAAGGAAATAGCATCTGTAATATTGCAGGTAAAGAATGACGTTGATTAATAGACTGTAGCTCTAAGGCTTTTCTTCTAGCAATTTCTTCTGGAGACGGAATTATTTTAAACGGTTTTGCACTAAAAGAAACATTGTTATATGAAATGTAATTGTTGTAAAAATTTTTATTTATATTTTGTTTAGTGTTTTTTTCTTCTACTTTTCTATTTAACGTACTTACTTTAATAATATTTTGTGTTATAAAATTAACTCTCATTTTGACAGACTCCTTAATAAAGAATAATGTAGCAAAAAAGTGTAAAAAATACAACAATTCTTTGTTTCTACAAATCTTCTTTACAAAAACTAATATGTGAGTTTTTCACGAAATCTAATTGGAATTACAATACCTTGATAGTGTGTAGATATTTCTGAATTCCCCAAAAATTGTTTGTTTAAATAAATCTTCGTTCATTTTGAATTATTTCAGCAAGTTTATCATTCAAAATAGATATTTTTTCATCATACTTATATTTATCCAAGCTATAAAAGCCTTCTGGTCTTATGTATTGTAAATTGTTGTGTCGTTCAATTCTCTTATCTATTCCTGAAGAAGCTTGAGCAGTATTCTTTTCTGACATCAGTTTATATCGAAGAAAATGCAAAGAATCAATTTTTTCTTGAGCAGATTTGCCTTCCAAAAACTTTTCAAGATTTTCCGGTATAAGAGTTTCTTGCTTGGTTAAATTTGATTCATAAAATTCCATTATTGATTTGATATTATAACCCTTTTTAAAAAGAGCCATAAATCTTGAATGGATTTTTGGATTAAAAAGTTCATTAAATAAATTTTGAGTTACTTTCAAAAATATTGGAGCATAACTTTTATGAATTTTTTCATTGTAAAAAACCATTGGAAGAGTCAATATATAACCTTTATGTTCAGTCTTTTTCGGAGTATAGCTCAAACTATAATTCATCTGACTTTTACTTTTATCCTGAGCCGGTAAAATATCTATTCCAAACTTATGACCTGCAACCTTTTGCAACATTCTTGCAAATGTTTTGGGTGCGATTTTGTCATCTTTAATACAACTTTGTAGCTCATCATAAAACTTTAAATTGAACAAACGAGCCTTTTGCATTCTTTGTTCGACATTACCTCTTGTAATCGAAAGAGGTAAACATGTTTTTGCATAATTTATGTTAATCGTATTCATACTAATTTAAAAACACGTAAAAATATAATTTGCTATGAGAGCTAGAAACAATAATGGTGCGTATAAACGCACCCTACTCTACTATTGTGGATGAAATCGTGAAAAAGCATAGGCTAATCAAATAAATTGAAAATGGACAGTGGAAAATTGAAAATTTTTACAGAGTTTTTCTTGAAAAATAACGTAACCTCTTATTTACTTATTTACTTATTTACTTATTACCTTATTCACTTTTGGTGCATATAAATGCACCCTACTACTACTTACTACACTTAAGACAACTTTCTAATCATTTCATGAGCTTCTTCATTATCAGGAAATATCGCAACTACTTTATCCAAATATTTTAATGCTAAATCATTATCATTCAATGCTTCATAACATTTTGCAATTTCCATCATTACTGAAATATTTTGAGGACGTTTTGTGTCAATATTTTTGAAAATATTTAACGCTTGCTCAAATTCACCCAATTGGAAATATGTCAAAGCTAACGTATTTTGAGTTTCAATATCAGGATTTTGTTCAACCGCTCTAATTAAATAGCGTTTTGCTTCATCATATTCTTTTCTTGCATAAAGAATTCTGCCTACACAAAATTGAACATACTCATGATGTGGTTCTAATTTAACAGCTTTCATAATGTAATCATAAGCTTCATCAAGTTTATTTAAAATCAACTTATTCAAACCCATAAATGTAAGTGCAAGAACATTGTTTGGCTCAACTTCAAGAGCTTCTCCATAAAACCTGTCAGCTTCAAGATTTTTAGAAATTGAATATAAATAATTTCCATACTCAAACAAGATTTCAAAATCATTCGGGGCAAGTTTTAATGCAGTTTGGAATTCGTCTTCCGCATAATCAAAAAGTCTTTTATTCAAATAAATTATACCTAAATCCTTATGAGCTTTTGCCATTTCCGGATTCATGCGAATAACTTTTTTGAGCATTCGTTCTGCCGTATCAGAATCACAAAGACTTGAAGAAAGGATTGCATACTGATGCATAGTTTCAGCTGTAACCTTGTTTTTCAAAAGGATATTGTCATAAATTTCTTTTGCTTTAACAAGTTGATTAGTTTTGATATAAAGACTTGCCAATTTTTGAGCAGGAAGTATAAATTTAGGATTTACATAAACCATACTTTCAAGCATTTTTATCGCAGTATCAAACTCTCCTAGTGCCTCATAACAAGTTACAATATTGTATTTGTAATTTTCCTTGCTTGGACAAAGTAGAGCTAATTGTTTATAATGTTTCAAGGCTGATTCATAATTTCCAAGTTTAACTTCAGACATTGCAAGAGCAGTCAAAAAAGTTTCGTCCTCATCCAATTCTACTGCTTTTTTTAAGTACTCAACGGCTTCTTTGTGATTTTGTTGAACTTGATAAGCTGAACCGATGTTATAATAAGCCATTGGAGCATTCGGATTGATTGCTAAAGCTTTTTCATAAGTTGAAATAGCTAAAGCGCTATTTCCGATTGCCATATAACATGTGCCCAAGCTATTCAATGTTCCCAGATTATTGGGAGCTTGTTCCAATGCAGATTTTAGAGGTGAAATAGCTTTTTCAAAATCTTTATCTTTCATATAAGCCGTTCCAATAATAAAATCATAGATATAATTTTCATCTACAGATTTTGCAGTTTCTGCATATTTTATAGCTTCTGAAGTTTCATTAAGTTTCATTAGAATAACACACAAACTCTTGTAAGCATCTGCATATTCAGGTCGAAGTTTGAGAACTGTAATATAAGCGTTTTTTGAAGAAACTAAATCTCCAAGCTGTTCATAACACTTTGCCAAGAAAAACCAAGAAGTCGCATCTTCCGGCTCAAATTTAACAACAGTTTCAAAATGTTTTTTTGCATCATTCCAAAGTTCCAAATTGACATAAGTTAAACCTGCCAATTTTAACAATTCTTTGTTATCAGGTGTTTCTTTCAAAGTATCTTCAATTAAAATTCTTGCTTCCTGAAATTGTTTACTTCCAACTAATTCATTAATTTCATTTATATCTGCCATTTTTATTCCTTACCGTGCAACAAGGAAATAGATAGATTCGTTCTATTTTCCTTCAATTAACTACCAAAATAATTTTTAAGACTTGCTGTCAAATTTCTATTTTTACAAAGTTTTTTCAATTTTGAAATAGCTCTATTTTCAATTTGACGAATTCTTTCTCTCGAAACTCCGTAAACTGTACCAATTTCGTCAAGAGTTTTCTTTTGTCCGTCATTATTCAAACCGAATCTTAAAATCAAAACATCACGCTCTTTTTGACTCAATTGTTCAAGCATACCCTTAATATCGTCTAACAAACTTTCTTGAGAAACAAGAGATTCCGGTGCCATTGCTGATTCATCAACAATGTAGTCAATGATTTTATTAGCATCTTCTTTCTGACCGGTTGGAGTGTCAATACTAATAGTAGATTGAGTTGCTTTTATGATTGATGTCAATTTAGTTACAGGAATTCCCAATTTATCCGCAATTTCTTGCTTAACAGGAATTCTTCCTAATTCTGTCGTCAAATCCATTGTTGCTTTCTTAATCTTATTAATAGATTCAATCAAATGAATTGGAAGTCGAATGATTCTTGCCTTATCCGCAATTGCTCTTGTTATAGACTGTTGAATCCACCAAGTTGCATAAGTTGAAAACTTATACCCTTTTGTATAATCAAATTTTTCTGTAGCTTTGATTAATCCAAGATTACCTTCTTGAATCAAATCAAGAAAAGACAAGCCACGCCCAATATATTTTTTGGCAATACTTACTACAAGTCTTAAATTTGCGTTAATAAGGACTTTTCTCGCAAATTGACTTTGAGTTTCATATATTTTCTTTGCAACTTCCAATTCTTCTTCTGGAGAAAGAAGTGGGATTTTGCCTATTTGCTGAAGATAAATTCTAACCGAATCATCAGAATTAACTGAATTTAAACTTTCTTGATTCTTGGGTTCTTCAATAGAAATATTCTCTTCATCTTCTAAGTTATTTACAGGCTCCATATTGTTAAAGTCAACACCTTCATCCGAAATATCATCAACCATAATATTTAGTTTTTCTTTTTGTGTAACCATTTCTAGCCTCTTTTCTTAGAACTTTTGAACAATCGTTGTCTTACGCTTTCAAATAATATTATAGCAGTTGCATTAGAAACATTTAAAGAATTAAAATTTGTTAACATTGGAATTTTTACTTTAAAATCTGATAATTTTAATAACGATTTTGAAACTCCTGCATGCTCTGCTCCCATTATAAGCGCAAAATTCATATCTGTGTAATCAATATCATAATAATTATCATCACAATGATGATCTGCTGCAATTACCCAATAGTTCTTTTCTTTTAGTCTTTGAACAGCATTCACTATACTATTGACTTTTATTATTGAAATATGATTAACAGCTCCTGCACTGGTTTTTTCAACTGTTGAATTAACTAAAACTCCTCGTCGAGCCGGTAAAATTATACCTTTAACACCGGCACAAACACATGAACGTATAATTGCACCAAGATTGTGAGAATCTTCCACTCCATCAAGAATAACTACAGAAGTTAATTCATCTGAGTGCTTTTCGATAAAATCGTCCAAATCAACGTATTTAATTGGTGCAATTTGAGCAATAACACCCTGATGACGAGCTTCTTGAGCAATTTGATTAAGTTTTTCTTTCCCTACAAATTGAAAAACTATTCCACTATTTTTAGCTAATTCTTTTATTTTTTCAATTTTTTCATCTGAACGAGAAGTATTAGAAATCAAAATTCTGTTAAACTCTCGATTTCCTGATTCAAGAGCCTCTATAACTGCATTTTTCCCATATATAAAAGAGTTTTCCATTATTTTGACACCTTTAGCATTCTATCAATACAGTTTGCACTAAGTTTTCTGACGTTTTCATCAAGAGTTATTTCATTAACTTCATTTTCTAAAGCGTACAAAATTTCTTCTAAGGTTGTTAATTTCATGCTTTCACATAACATATTTTGTGAAATCAAAATAAACTCTTTATCAGGATAATCTCGTTTAAGCCTATCAGCAACACCTTTTTCCGTAACAATTACGAACTGTTTTTCCGGACTATTTTTAACATAATCAATAATCCCACTGGTACTGCCAATATAATCTCCAAGAGAGCTTACAGCCGGTTTGCATTCAGGATGAATAAGAATTTTAGCATTCGGATATTTTTCTCTTGCTTCCAAAATATTTTCAACTGTTACATTATCATGTACCGGACAGCAACCGTTATAAGTTATAACTTCTATACCATCAAGCTGTGATTCTATATATTTACCCAAATTTCCATCCGGAACAAAAAGCACTTTCGGTGCATTAAGACTTTTTACAATTTCCAATGCATTTGAACTTGTACAACAAATATCGCACTCTGATTTTACCTCAGCTGTAGAATTTATATAGCAAACTACAGGAACATTTGGATATTTTTTCTTAAAATCCACCATTTGATGTAGATTAATCATGTCTGCCATCAAACACCCTGCATTTAAATTCGGTAATAAAACTTTCTTGTCAGGAGAAATTATTTTTGCAGTTTGAGCCATAAAATAAACACCTGCAAATACAATAATATCCGCATTTGTTTCTCGTGCCTTTCTGCTCAAATACAAGGAGTCTCCTACATAATCAGCAACTTCATCAATTTCAATATTTTGATAACTGTGCGCCAGTATTATCGCATTTTTTTCTTGTTTTAATTTCTTAATTCTCTCTATTAGATTTTTCATTTATTTACCCTGTATACAAAATTTAAATTTTATTGTACAATAAAAAAAAATAGGAAGAAATAGCATGGCTTTGAATTTTAATAAAAATATTTCGATAGGGGTTTCAATCACACCCGAATTAGGACTTGAAGTTGCTCAAGTTGATTATACATCAGGCACTATTGTGAAATATGCTTGCAGACAATTGGCTTATGACAATGCTCGCCGAGAAATTGCTGACATGGATATTTTTAAAGAAACTTTACAAGATTTGCTAACAGAATTGCAAATTCCAAAAGGTTCTGAAATTACATTAAATTTACCTGCAATTGTTTTTAAGGTTGAAGATTATCCTGCTTCATTGGATGGAAACCAAATTCAAACTGCAATTGAAGAAGAATTGTCAAAGCATCCGATATTTCAAAATACAGAAGCATGTATCAGTGCAGTAGCACTACCAAATTCAACAATACAATTTAATAAAATCGCATATGCCGTTGCTCAAAAGGTAATGCTTATTGAATTTGCAATGCAAATTAAAGAATTAGGTTATACTTTAAAATGTATTGACACGTCAGTAAACTCTACTTTGAATGCAATGATTTATAATAACAGAGTAGATGTAGCTCCGGATGCGAACTGGGTTCTATTATTGGTAGAGAATAATTGTTGCAGAATTATGTCTATGCAAGGCAGAACTTATGTTGATTCATACGAAGAACGTATTAGTATCGGTGAAGTTCTTGGAGATGCTGAAAATTATTCAACAGTTATTAATGCAGTTAATCCTATATTGAAAAACTTGCCGTCACAACGTTTGTATGTGATATCAAAAACCAATGTTATCAGTGCAAAAATCTTATCAAGCAAATTGATTTATAACGCACAGATTATACATCATGATGCAAATAATTATGCAAGCGCACCATTCTTGCAAGTTGCATCAGGAGTTGATGAAGAATTCGCAAATTTAATTTCTCTTGATGTTATTGGTGCAGCAATCCACAGAGAATTCTCATCCGAGTCAGTTGCGAATATAAATTTATTCAATGAATCATTGGGAGATGTTTACATTTTGGAACAACCTCCTGTCTTAAAATTTGGTTCGTTGTCATTTGAATTATCAATGGCAAATATGATAGTTGCTTCGGTTATTTGTGCATTAGCAGTGGTTGCTATTATCTTGGTCACTATAATACCGTTAAATACAACTATTTCTTCAAAATCAGAACAAGTTAGTCAACTGGATAGTGATATTGCACGTATCCAAAAATTCTTGGATGATAATAAAGATGTATCTTCTGAAATATTTGATGAAGGTGATGAAATTAAACTTGGATTAGTTAACAATAAGAATATTTACACTTACTATTCAATTGTAGGTACTGAAATTCCTAAAAAATTATGGCTAACAGGACTTAATTTAGGAAAATATACAACAATTGAAGGTCAAGCAGATAATTTGGAAAGTGTATATAGTTTCTTTAGAAATATTAAAGACTACAATCCGGCTTCTGATATTAAATTGCAAAAATTAGGTTTGGCAACAAATTCTAAACTAACTGTTCTTTCAGAAGAAGCTGGTGGTGAAGGAGTTTTTGACACAGATTCAATAATAACTTCTATGAATGCTGATTTTTATGAATTTAAGATTTCAAATGCTCCTGAAATTAAAAAGAAAATTGATAAGCTGGATTCCGGTAACGATGCCTCCGGTTTGTCTGATTTAGAGCCTATAGAATAACAGATAAAGGATTTTTTCATGGAAAAATATAAAAGATATTATGGAGTTGGTCTTTTTGTTGCAGTAGCATTTTTGTCTTTGTATATGGGCTACAATCTTATATTACCAAAAGTTGATGAGTTGAATTCAATGAATTCTCAACTGGAAGAAAAACAAGGGATTTTAGAATCAAAACAAAAAGAACAAGCTATTGTAAAAGGTAAGATAAAAAAACTTAAGGAATCAAATTCCGGTGCTCAAAAGAAGATATATTCTCCTGTTGAATCAAATTTGGAAGACGATACTTTATTCTTTACTCTTTACAATGATGTAATAGAAATGGTTCATGCAAATTCAATTAAAATTAAATCAATTAATTATACTTACAATCCAAAAAATGATAAGTTTGTTGAATTTGGTAAAGATGTTTATTTTGTATGTGATGTAAATATGGAATTGATTTCAAACTATACCAACCTTGGAAAATTAATTCAAGAAATCTATCAATATCCGTATTACATAAAGATAAATGAATTAAATATTAAACCTTATGAAAAAGATAAAAAAGTTTTAATAACAGAATTGAGCCTTAGATTGTACGCTCACACAGAACCGGTAGATGAACCAACTGGAGATTCTGCTGACACATCGACAGATAAGGCACTTCCTGAAATTTAAAAATAATGATTAGATACAAAAAGAGGATGATTAAAAAATCATCCTCTTTTTGTGATAACTGGGTTTAGACACTAATTGTTATAAACATTTTTATTTTATGCTACAATTTTTGCAAGGAGTGTGTTATGTTAATAAATCCAATATCAAATCAAACAAATTTTCAAGCTGTGAATCAGAAGTATTATCAGTGGGCTAAAAAAGATATTGAGAGAGGAATCGGACTTTCAGGAGAAGTGTTAACACAAATAGAAATGGAAGTGTGTTGGCACGATATGCACCCTCAAGATGCCATTGATACGATTGTAGCTATAAAAGGTATGTTAAAGTATAAACGTAATGATATAGAAAGTGCTTTAAATTATATTAAAAATTTTCTTGTTTAGGAAATAATTGTTGTGAAATAAATGTTCCTATTCCTGTTCCAGTTGCAATTCCTGTTAATGAACCTAATGTACCAAAATGTTTGTAACCAATAGCTCCTAAATATCCAACACCAACAAGAGTTGCTCCGACTTGTAGTGCTGTCTTTGCCGTTTCTTTAAAAATATTTTCACCATCAGCTACTTGATGTGCTATATGTAATGCTCCAATTCCGCCTAAAACATAAGTTCCGTATTTTGAAGTTCTCGTCAATGCACGAGCTGTTAAATCGCCAAATAAGTTTTTTGATTTATATATATTAGCTTTTACACAATTGGGTTTTTCTTGTGTATGATATAAACTTTTTATAGAACTGTCTATTTTATCAATTTCTTCAATTTGTAATTTATTTAATACCCATTTACCCAATTTAGTATCTCGTAAACTTACATCATTTTTAACAATATATTTCGCCAACTTCTTATCAATACACTTTTCAGAATTCGGATTCAAGTATTCATGTAAAATTGTTCCACGAAAGAAAGAGGCAGGATGTTGCGCAATTTTTGGATCGTAACCATCAGGCATTTTATCTTTGAATTTAGATTTAATTTGTTTATAAGCTGAAAAAACATCACTCATATTTGTTGGACCATTCAAAATCGCAATTGTTGACATTGCTTTAGCGCATATATGGTCATTATTGAGGATCTTTTTATCCAAGTTTGAATTCCAAATTGAGTTTTTATCCTCATCTGAGCTCTTTTGACATTTGTCGCCAAAATGAGTTTGCATATTCTGATAATCTTTTATTATTTCAGGGATTTTTTCTGAATTATATTGATTTGTAATTGCTTGTATAGACAATGACACACACCTTTTATGGTTTATACTACTACATTATTATAAAGTATTTTTTGCTAGAAAAATTGCCTTAAATGTTACAATTTGTTTACAAAAGTCCGGATTTACTAAAAAACCAGAGCCAATTAGCTCTGGTTTTTTATAAATTCTGAGGAATGTTTTAACGTCCTCTAATTCGAATTCATTCCTAAGAAATTCTACCTGCAACAACAACATCTTTACCGTCAGCTTGAGGTTTAAGGTTTTTCTTATAAACTTCAACGTGTGGTTGCAAAACGCTATCTAACACAGCAGGCAATTCAATTCCTGAAGAAATTTTAGTAATAATTTCTTGGTAAACTGTAGCAAATGCTCTTGCTTGAACCAAAGCACCAGCTGCAACGGGAGTCAAACCAAATTCAGACATTTCTACTGATTCACAGAAATAACGACCTGCATCAGAGTAAGATTTTGATAAAGCTCCAATATAGCCTTCTGCATTTTCAGAAGAAATACCTTTATCGCAAGGAACAGTTAAAGCAAATGCGAAACTGTTTGCAGGATTAAAGTGAGCTTCAGAAGAGTGGTGCATAGAATCAGGAACCTTAGCAATTTGCTTTAAAGTATCTTTAACAGATTCGTTTTGCATTTGAGCATGCCAGTTTACAGTGTATTCAAAAGTTGAACCCAAATATTGGTGAACAGAAGTTTTGATTCCATCAGCAACAGCTGCCGCCCAGAATGCTGCTTGAGCATAAGGCATATTCTTATCAAAATTTGAAGACAAAGCAATTTCTGACATAGATTGTGCTGATTCAAGCATTGATTTCATATCAGCTTTACTCATACCTGCATAAGCAAGTGTAAATAAAGCGTGGTCATCAAGAGCAGAGAATCTTCCGCCAACATCATCATGAATATATAGATTGCCTAACCAACCATCTGAATCAGATGTTCTACGAAGTTCAGATTTTTCAGCATTTTTATCTGTAACAGCAATAAAATGTTTTGCAGCAAGTTGTTTAGCTTCTTCTGATGACTTTCCTTGAGAAACATACGCATCTTCTAACATTTCTTTAATTCTTAAGAAACCATCTTTAGTTTCAAAAGTTGAACCTGATTTTGAAGCAACCATATAGTTAGAAGTAGTTACATCATTATTAATCTTATGCAAATATCTTGCAAAACTAACAGAATCAATATCAGAATAGAATAAAACGTCATCTGAATTCAAATTAAGCCCATTAAGACTTAGCATATTTTCAACGGTATGTTTAGAACCGCCAATGCCTAAAATAGTAAGCTTAGTTGCTTTTGTTTGTGATTTAAGAGTTTCTGCAAGAGAATAAATTTCTTCTAATCTTGCGATTTGGTTTTTTGGCAAATCAACCCAATTTAAGAATTGTCCTGCTTGATTTGCTCTTTTTGAAAATTCTTCTACTGCGGAAGCAATAGTTTTTTCATACTTTGAAATACTTGAATCAGAAAAGCAAGTAGAAACGCCTAATCCTGAATCAATTTTACTTAAACATAGTGTCATATTTTATCCTCCAATTTGATAAAAATTAATACAACATAAGTTTACAATAAAAGTATATAAAATTAAATCAAACAATCTATTTTTAAAGTGAATAAGTGAATAGGTAAATAAGTGAATAAGATATTACGGTTTTTCGTGAATCGTGAATCGTGAGTCGACGGTTACGGGCACTTCTTTTTGGATTGCCACGG
This sequence comes from uncultured Vampirovibrio sp., assembly GCA_964531425.1. GTDB lineage: Bacteria > Cyanobacteriota > Vampirovibrionia > Gastranaerophilales > Gastranaerophilaceae > CAG-196. Next base: position 18,243 of record CAZHEI010000031.1, read on the forward strand.
GCTAAAGCCCTCGCAATTGTACATGTCAAGTAATTAGTTACATTTTACTTTAATAAAATAAAGGA
>CAZHEI010000032.1:0-18002 GCA_964531425.1 uncultured Vampirovibrio sp.
AAAAACTAACTTTTTTACCAGAGTTAAAAGATTTTTTGTCGGAAAACTTGAAACCTTAAAAGAAGATAGATTTGAAAGAAAATATTGCAGATTGCCGAAAGATGAAATAATAACTTTTCGCAAGTATCCAAACTGGTGCGAAGGACCGGATAGTACATACAGAAATAATACCATTGCTAAAACAAGGTGTTACTATCCTGAAGATATTGAAAAAATGGAATCTATGTCAAGAATGGAAAAGAGGGATTACAAAGATTATTTGGATAAGACTGGTCGGTTTTATTATGGAGAGACCTTGACTAAGGAGGAGCATGAAGAATTTATGCGTTCATTGGGGTTAGATCCTGAAAAATATTATATTAAGGATTAATATATGAAAGTCGAATTGATACCAACAATAACGAATCAAAAAACAAACTTTTTCACAAAAGTTAAACGATATTTTGTCGGGAAGTTAAAACTTCTAATGAAAGATACCTTTGAAAAAAGTTCAACCACACCTAAAAGAGAAAAAATAGTATCTCGTAAATATCCAAACTGGTGTGAGGGAGCCGATAGCACCTACCGAAATAATACCATTGCTAAAACAAGATGCTATTATCCAGAAGATATTGAAAAAATGAAATCTATGACTGATGATGAAATTTGGGATTATAAAGATCATTTGGATGATATTGGTCGGTTTTATTATGATGATAATTATCATATTGATACACCAGCATTGGACAAACTAATAGAAGAATATGGTATAGACATGAATAAGTTTATTATCAAGGATAAATAAATGAAAATTGAATCAATATCTAATATAACAAATCAAAAAACTAATATCTTTAGTCAGATAAGACGATTTTTTGTTGGGAAACTTAAACCACTTATGAAAGATACATTTGAAAAGAGTTCAACCACACCCCCAAAAATAGTATCTCGCAAATATCCGAACTGGTGCGAAGGCGCAGACAGTACATACAGAAATAATACCATTGCAAAGAGAAGGTGTTACTATCCAGAAGATGTTGAAAAAATGAAATCTATGTCAAGAATGGAAAAATGGGATTACAAGGATTATTTGGATAAGATTGGTCGGTTTTATTACGATGACAATTATCATGTTGATACACCAGCCTTGGACAAACTAATAGAAGAATATGGTATTGATATGAATAAGTTTATTATCAAGGATGAAAAATGAAAATCGAATTAACACCAACAATAACAGCTAAAAAAACTAACTTTTTTACCAGAGTTAAGAGATTTGTTGAATTCTAGACAACCTACTAAAAATAAAATCTATTATTAAATAAAACGACAGAGAATTAACAACTCTGTCGTTTTATCATTTAATTAGCAACTTTTTTTCTTTTCTTTCTGCCATAGAACTATACATATTGCCAATGAAATCAAAGCTGACAATATCCAGAAGTTAATCGCACTATTCCATGAGAATTTGTTAATAATATAACCTGTTCCAACACCTGACAAGATTGCACCTATATAACCAAACATTCCACAGAATCCTGTTACAGCAGATGCAACTTTTTTGGAACTTGATTCAACAGCTGATAACCCACCAATTAAAACCTGAGGTCCACAAGTAAATACACCAATTGCAGAGATGTATAAATAATCCAATACAGGAATTTGGTTTACTTTAAATAAATAAACACAAATTGCAAGTAAAGTTAAACAAATTATATTAACAGGAGCTCTTTTACCTTTGAAAAATTTATCTGATACAAAACCAGCACCAATTGTACCAAGAACCCCCACCAAAGGTAAGAAACTTAATCTTTTAGCAGCAGCTGCAAGTGAATAATGTTTTTCATCAACTTGATACATTACAAGCCAATCAATAGTTCCATATCTTACAACATACACAAAGATATAAGCTAATGCCAACAACCATACTGTTGGATTTTGAATAATATATTTTTTAAAGATTTGACCATAAGTAAAATTATCTTCTTCTGTAGTTTGAGCTTTACATTCAACATAATCCGGATCTTTATAGATTTCTATATCAGGAAGTCCAATACTTGCCGGTTTGTCTTGTAAGTTCTTGTAGAAGAAATAACAAAATACCATTGCCATTATTGCAGGAACATAAAATACTGATTCCCAACCGTATTTAGTAATTAAAAATCCTGATAAAATAACACTTAAATATGTTCCAACTTCGTGAGAAGATGACCACAATGACCACTTTACTCCACGTTCTTTATTAGCAAACCAGTATGAAAGATTTTTTGCAATCGGAGGGAAACCCATTGATTGAAACCAACCGTTTACACCCCATAAAAATGCCAAAAACCATAACAAAATTGAAACCGGAGGTAGTCCGAAAATAGAAATTTTTGCAGGAGAAACAAAATGCGCACAAACAACAAATAAAATATTTGTTAATGCAGATATAAATAATGCTGTTGGCAAAACTCTTTTAACATTTGTATTATCTGCAACAATCCCGTTTACAAATTTTCCTATTGCATAAGAAAAATAAAGAGAACTTCCCAACAAACCAAGTTCTACAGTATTATAACCAAGAGTTTGTTGCATAACAGGAAGTGCAACCGAAATATTTTTTCTACATGTATAAAAAAGAATGTATCCAAAAAACATGGATAAAAATATTCTCATTCTCCACTGCGCATAAGTCTTATCAATAACTTCTTTATCTGTTATTGGAGCAGACGGAGCCGGTTCTTTGTAAAAATCTTTTATCCTTCCTAATATACTCATCAGAATTCCCCCTATAATTATAAGCAATTATAATTATAGCATCTCATAAACATAAATATTTATCATAAAATATTACGCATTTGTTTCAATTTTATTTTGTTTTGCTTTTTTTCTTTCTTCAGCTTTCTCAAATTTTTCTTTAAAAACAGAAGCTAGAGGAGTTGCACAAAGAGGAGTGATGATTCTCTTTGTAAGAACTTGCATTGCAATATTTACAGTCAATACCGTAAAACCTAATCTAGCTAAATCTTTTCTTTTCTTTATTAAGTTTTTATAGTGTTTTGAAAATTCTTCATAATTAGTTTTACTCTTAAGTTCATCTCCTAATTTGTTGAATTTGTCTTTTATTACTTCTTCTTTATCTGAAAAATCTTCTGCTTTTGCAAGTTTGTTATCAAAAATTGATGTAATAGCATCTGCAATACCAAATGCCATTATCAACTGAATCCCTACATTCATAATCCCATTTGATAAATCCAACGCTGATACGAATTTTCTTTTATCTTCAGGAATTCTCTCATTTGTCAATGATTGATAAGTATAATACACACAGTTTACAGCATCTTTAGAAACATTTGAAGCTGTTGCAATCAATGCCGCTGTTGCAACTGTTGCTTTTGGGTTTGCTAAACGTTTTCCAATACCAGAAGAATAGAATGAGTCAATAATGTTAGTAACTTTTGTCATTACGCATCAACCTCCTTTTCTTTAACTTGCCCATTTTTCTTAGCAGTAACTTCCGGCATAATTTTTTCCATTAATCTAGGATATGACCAGTTTAAGAGACCACAAGTTAAAGGCAATGTTACAAGATTCACAACAAGACCCAACTGAGTATTCATAGATTTGAACACTTTTTTTGCATCAGAGGTTCTTGAACGAACAAGCTTTTTAACTTTTACATTATGCAAAACATCTTCAAAATTTTTGCCCATATCTTTTATAGACATAAAGTCTTTTATATAATGAGTTTCTTCATATTCTTTTACAATGTTTAATCTTTTTACAATTTCATCTGCTACTTGCTCCCTAGTTAATCCACCTTCAAATTTTTCTTCTAGGTGCAAATCCTTAATTGCATTTTCAATATAATTAACATCGCAATTCTTAAGAATATCACAAACTGGTTCGTTTTTAGATTTAAAATGTCTTATTATAGTTTTAATAGCTGCTTCTGCATTAACCTCTTTTTCGATAGTAGCAGTAGCTGTTTCATTGATAAGCTCTGGAGTTGTTTTATTTTGACTAGCTGCTAAATCATTAAGCAATTGTTTTAAATGTTTGTTTAATTTTCCTTTACCAATTTTGTCAATATCTTTACCAAATTTAGCTTCTATTTCAGCTTTGTGTTTATCTTTCAATTCATCAAAAAGCTGATCCTTTGCTTTATCCATGTATTCTTGAGAAAGCAAATCTTCAAGAGTTATATTCTTTCCGGCATACTCTTGTCTATATCTTGCAATTTCAGCTTTTTCAGCAACTAATTGTCTTTGTTTTACTTCGTCTTCAACTTGAGCTTTATTCCATTCCGGATGTTCCAATTTAATAATTCTCTTTAAATATTTTTCATTTGGACAAGCTCTCAAATCTGCTCGGCTAAAATTAGCTTTTCCATCTTTTGTTCCTGTACTTGCAAATTTTGCCATAAAATTATTAAACCATTTAGTTACGGTTATCTGCGTTAAAACAGTTATAAGGGCTGATATCGGTTGACGCCAAGCTGAATATACTTTTGTTTCTTTATCTTCTTTTGAAAATGGGTTAAATGCAATAAACGCAGGACAAACAATTGCAGTACCAACCGCTGTAACCAGAATGTTTAGTACTTCACCTTGGTTTTCACCTACATAACTCAAAAATCGAGCAGCTTTACTACTATTTTTGTTCAAATGAGCCGCTATATCAGGATCAAAACCCTTTGCAGTAAAATTTGTCGCAACAGGCTTTGATGGATAATTCCCACTATCAATTTTTGAAACTTTCATAAAAACTTCCTTTAATTTATACACACAAATATATTCTGCTATATATATTAAAACATGAAATAACTAAAAATTGCTCAATTAAAATTAATTGTTAATTTTTGTAAACAAAAACAAGCTCTGTAAATTTTTTTTGATAAGAATGAATCTCTGAATTTTTTAAGGTATAATTGACATATAGAAAATTATAGAAGGAAAACAATTATGTTAAAAGGAAACGAAATTAGAAAATTATATTTAGATTTTTTTGAAAAGAAATATCAACATACGGTTGTAGAAAGCTCAAGTCTTGTACCTGATAATCCTACAGTGTTATTAACAACAGCCGGCATGCTACAATTCTTGCCAATATTTTTGGGAATACAAAAATCTCCGTATGACCCTGCTCGTGCCACTTCTTGTCAAAAATGTGCTCGTGCAGGCGGGAAAGATTCTGATATTGAAAATGTAGGTCGTACACCTCGTCACCATACTTTCTTTGAAATGTTAGGGAACTTCTCTTTTGGAGATTATTATAAAAAAGAAATTATTCCTTGGGCTTGGGAATTTGTTACTGAAGTTCTAAAACTTGATAAAGATAGACTTTGGATTACTGTTTTTGAAACAGATGATGAAGCTGCTGAGATTTGGCAATCAGTTGGAGTTCCGGCAGAACGTATCAAACGCAAGGGCAAAAAAGATAACTTCTGGGGACCTCCGGGAGCTTCCGGTTCTTGCGGTCCTTGTTCAGAAATTCACTACGATTTAGGTGAACAATACAAATGTTCTGACGATTGCGGAATTGACACTTGTGAATGCGACCGTTGGGTGGAAATTTGGAACCTTGTTTTCACAGAGCTTTATCAAGATGAAGAAGGCAATCAATCTCCTCTTGAAAAGAAAAATGTTGATACAGGCATGGGCTTAGAACGTATTACAATGGTTTGCCAAGGTGTTGCTTCAACATTTGAAACAGACTTATTAAAACCGATTTTGGACAAAGTTTCTGAAATGAGTGGAGTACCTTACAAAAAGTCTGATAAAACAGATATTTCCTTAAGAATTATCACTGACCACGCAAGATGTGTTTCTTTCTTGATTTCGGATGGAGTTATCCCAGGAAATGAAGGTAGAAGTTATGTTTTAAGAATGATTTTACGTCGTGCATTAAGACACGGTAAAATTTTGGGAATGGAACTTCCGTTCTTGTATAAATTGGTTGATACTGTTGTTGAAAATTATGGCGAAGCTTATCCTGATTTAGTTAAAAATAAAGCAAAAATTATTGATACTATCAAGAAAGAAGAAGAAAGATTCAACAAAACTCTTGATAGAGGTTATAAAATGCTTGATGAGTTTATTTCTGAAAAGAAAGATATTGATGGAGAAAGTGCATTTAAACTTTATGACACTTACGGCTTCCCGTTTGAATTGACTAAAGAAATTGCTGAAGAAAACGGACTTGCGATTGACGAAGCAGGATTTAAAACTGCAATGCAAGAACAAAAAGACCGTGCAAAAGCGGCTACCGCAAAAATTTCCGTAACCGGTGATATCAAATATGCAAAAGTTGAAGAAGAAGTTGGTTCAACTGACTTTATCGGATACGAAGAAACAGCGTGTGAAGCAAAAGTCCTTGCTCTTATTGAAGGAGAAGGCTACACAGATGTTGTTCTTGACCAAACTCCATTCTATGCAGAATGTGGTGGTCAAGTCGGCGATAGCGGTTATATCGTGAATGAAAACTTGAAAGCAGAAGTTTTAACAACATTCAAAGTAAATCATTTATTTGTTCACAGATGTCAAATTGTGAATGGTGAAATTAATGTTGGAGATTCTGTTACAGCTCTAATTGATGTTGCAAGAAGAAATGAAATAAAAGTTCATCACACTTCTGCACACTTACTTCAAGCTGCATTAATCAATGTTGTAGGAGATGAAGTTAAGCAAGCAGGTTCACAAGTTGAAGAAAATCGTATGAGATTTGACTTCACTTTCTCAAGAGCAATGACACCTCAAGAAATTGAAAAAACAGAAAACTTGATGAACAAATGGATTGGTGAAAAACTTCCGGTTCAAACAGATGTTATGGATATAGAAGAAGCTAAATTGACAGGTGCAACTGCGTTATTCGGCGAAAAATACGAAGATATCGTTCGTGTTGTATCAATCGGTGGAGCAAAAAAATGTCATTGCGGAGGACATGGCGGACATTGTAAACAACACCATGCTGAACATGATGTTATTTCTCGTGAATTTTGTGCAGGAACTCACGCTAAAAACACAGGTGACTTAAGACTTGTTAAAATCGTTTCAGAAGGTGCAATTGCAGCAGGTACAAGAAGAATTGAACTTGTTGTTTCAAAAGCTGCAATTGAATATTTGAATAACAAAGTTAAAGTGACAAATGAACTTGAATCTAAATTTAAAGTTCACACAGAAGAAGTTCTTGAACGTGTAGAAAAACTTGCAGAAGAAAATCGTGAACTACAAAAAGAACTTGCTCGAGTTAAAGAAGAACAAGCTAAAGGTAAATTTGCAACATTTATTTCTCGTGCTCAAGAAATTGATGGCGGTAAATTGTTTATCTCTAAAATTGAAAACTTTGACTCTGATGCAGTTAAAACCGGAATCGAATTACTTGGCAACAAACTTGGCGATAGCGTAATTGTTCTTGCAAATGAAAGAATGGTTATTGCAAAAGTTTCTGAAAACTTTGTTCAAAAAGGCATTAATGCAGGCAAGATTGTTGGAGAAATTGCAAGATTTACCGGAGCAAATGGTGGCGGTCGTCCAAACTTTGCTCAAGGTGGGGTTAAAGACTCTTCAAAATTAGATGAAATCTTAGAAAAAATCGAAAACGATATCAAAGGATAATTTAAATAATTATTGATATAAAAAATGAGGATGGCTTTTTTGCCATCCTCGTTTTTGTTTAATCTCTAACCTTCAATAAATCTTCCCATTGCTCGGAATTTTGCATATCTTTCTTCTCTTAATTTATCAACAGAAAGTTTTGATAATTCATTTAATGCATTCAGGATAGAAGTTTTCATATTTTTAGAAGTTTCTTCATAATCTGTATGAGCACCACCTAAAGGTTCTTTGATTTCTTCATCAATAATATTAAACTCTAATAAATCCTTAGATGTGATTTTAAGAGCTTCTGCTGCATCAGCGAATCTTGCAGCATCTCTCCACAAAATTGAAGCACAACCTTCCGGAGAAATTACCGTATAATAAGAATGCTCGAGCATCATAACCCTGTCTGCTACTGCCAAACCTAATGCTCCGCCACTACAGCCTTCACCTGTGATAATAGCAATAATTGGAACAGAAAGCTTATACATTTCTCTAAGGTTAACTGCAATTGCAGCTCCTTGTCCTGTTTCCTCCGCTTTAATTCCAGGATATGCCCCCGGAGTGTCAATTAAAGTAATAATTGGCAAATTGAATTTGTTAGCATGATGGAAAAGTCTAAGAGCTTTTCTATATCCTTGTGGTTGAGGCATTCCAAAATTATACTCAAGATTTTCTTTGGTATTTCTACCTTTTTGAATCCCGATAATCATAACCGGCTTACCATCAATTTTGGCTAATCCTCCAATAATGGCTCTGTCATCCATGCCTTCTCTATCGCCATGTAGTTCAATAAAATCTTCGCAGATGTGTTCAACGTAATCAAGAAATTTTGGTCTTTCCTGATGTCTTGCGATTTGTAATTTTTCTGAAGGTTTCAAATTTGAATACAACTCCTTTTTTCGTTCTTGAGCCTGAGCTTCGAAATCTTTGATTTGTTGTTCCATATCAAGTCCTGAAGTTTCGCTCAATTCTTTCAATTCATCTATTTTCTTTTGTATTTCTACAATAGGTTTTTCAAAATCTAATACTACAGCCATTTCTATTTATACCCCATGCATTTCCAAAATATTGGCAAGTGTTTTTCTTAAATTTTTACGTTTTGAAACAATATCTACTTGTCCGTACTTAAGCAAATATTCCGCAGTTTGGAAGTCATCTGGAAGTTTTTGGCGAATAGTTTGTTCAATAACTCTTCTGCCTGCAAAACCGATTCTTGCACCTTGTTCTGCAATAATAATATCACCTAAAGTTCCAAAACTTGCAGTAATTCCGCCAAAAGTCGGTTCTGTAAGTAAATTTATGTATAACAACCCTGCTTCATCCAATTTACCTACAGCACAAGAAGTTTTTGCCATTTGCATTAAACTCAAAGCGCTTTCTTGCATTCTGGCACCACCTGATGAAGTAATGGCAAGCATTGGAAGTTTAAGAGCAAGAGCTTTTTCCATTATTCTTGTAACTTTTTCTCCAACAACAGAACCCATTGAACCGCCCATGTAATCAAAATCCATCACCGCAACTGCAAGTTTATGTCCTTCGATTTTAGCTAAACCTGTAATAACGGCTTCATCCAATCCTGTTTTTGCATGAGCTTTTTTCAATCTATCTGCATAAGACTCTGTATCCACAAAATTCAACGGGTCAGTTGGAAGAACATTCTTGAAAAATTCTTCGAAAGAGCCTTCATCAAATAATTGTGCAATACGAGTTCTCGCATTTATTCTAAAATGATAGTCACAATGAGGACATACCATTAAATTATCTTCTAATTCCGTTTTTAAAATTTGAGAGTCACAATGAACACATTTAACCCATAAACCGGGGTGCGCATCTTCAATTCCTCTCATTTCTTTAGCACGTCGTTCAATTTGTGCTTCTTTTCGTTTATCAAACCATTCTTGTATTGTCATATCTATCCTTTTTTAATTATCTCTGACCGATACACTTCAATATTTTACACCAAACAAAAAGATTCATCATTCTTTTGTTAAAAACCTTAATACATTTATACGACTAATTTAAAAGAATTTCATTGAATAAGGCGTAACTTCCTTAACTTTTAGGCAATTATTTGATTCTTTGGAGAAGTTTTCTTTGCTTGATTTTTATAAGTATAATATCCGCCACCCAATAGAGCCAAACCGCCAATAATTCCTAGAATTATTTTTAAAGTCTTATTTTTTGCATTTGGGGGCTCAATTGTCATCATACCGGATTTTTCTCCAGACAAAATATCTTTATATTTTCTAATTTTTTCGTATAACTCAGGTTTAGATTTATCATAACCTTTTGCTTCAAATACCTTATGCAAACTATCCATAATATTAAACCCAAAACCTTCTTCTAAAGCAGAATGATATGCTTTTTGATAATTTTCAGGAACCTTGTATGCATAATTCTTTTCCGGATGCATAATTGTATTGAAATTCTGCATATCAAATCTTTCTGTACGACCAAAAACATCCATATAAAAATATTGGTTATTTTTTGCCATCATTGGTTCTGCAAATTTCGCTTTTGAAAACTCTGAAGGTTTTTGTAATTTATCTGCACTGATTCCTAATTCTTCTGATAAAGGTTTTATTGCATCTTGTTTATGATTTTCAGTAATGGTTATAAAATCTTTTTTCCCTTCGTCATAAACTCGAATTTTTTCCGGAATATCTTCTGCAATTTGTCTTAGAGGTTGTGGGTCATGATTACCAACCCCCAAAATAAATTCATCAGGAGACCATCCCCTTTCTAAAAAGGCTTTATTGTATCCCCATTTATCTCCATTTTCATTATGCATATACGTGCTACCATATATTTTAACTCGATTTTGCAATGGTTGAATTAATTTACTTCCTTCAAATGCTTTAAAATCGTCAGCGCCGGCATCAAATTCATAAATCAAATTCTTGGTATCAAAATCTGCACCTTTTATTTCTTTAACCCATTCTTCAATATTTTTTAAAAGAGCATCTCCCATGTATATACGATTTTTCTCTAAAACCTGATGTTCACCTCTTGGAGTAATAACCGGAGTTACGTAAGCCCAAGCAACATCAAATCTGATAACATCATAACGCTTAGCATTTAGTTGTATTTTGCGCTTCAACAATTTATAGGAATCACTGTTTTTATCTAAAATTGTGTCATAATTTAGTGCCGGCAATCCCCACTCCGGCATACCAATATAATGATTTGTTTTAAACGCATTTGGAAAAGCTTTAACTTCATCTGCTGAAAAACCTATTAAACAATCTCCGGCAAGTTTTACCCCTTTTTTATTTAAGAATTCTTTTCCTTTTTTAAGGTGTTCATCTGCTAAGAATTGTTTGAATTTATAAAATTCAATATCCGGTTCTTTTTCTCGTGCAAAATTTAACCAATCTTTATTTTCTTGAATAAAGTTCTGATATCGCTTTTTTAAATCGGAAGAATCCTTCAAATTATTAAATCTTTCATAAGCTTTTTTCAAAATTCGATTTTGTGAACCATCTTCACTCATAACATTTTTGAAATTTACGATTGAATCTTTTTCAAGGATTTTATTACTTTCGACAATTTCTGTTACTTCTTGTTGAGTTAATAAAGTTTCATATTCACCTGTTGTCAACAATTCCGGACAAATTTGATGATTTCCTAAGCCTAATGCAGAGCTTTTATAAGCACAATGGAAACCACTTCTGGTTGGAGTAACCTGTCCGGCAGGTAAATCTTCAACAATATTAAATCCAAGATAGTTATGCATATATTCAAAATATTCTTGAGCTTTTGGAGAAGCAATATGTCCAATTCCTGTATTTAACTCTTTGGTTTGAGGTAAACATGAAGTTGGCATAATAAATATTGATTTGCCGGTTTGTCCAACAGTTTCTCTTGCATCAGCAAGAACTTTTTTATAATCTGCAAGTTCATCCGGTGTTAATGCTCGCTTGAATACAGTTGAATTTTGAATATTTGAGATTCTCATTAAAAATTCTCCTTAGTGTTTTATACTCAACAAATGTAAATATTGAAATCAATGAGATTTATTATGTTAAATTTATTGACTTACAAAACAATAGATACACACTTTCTTGTAATCATTTTATATAAAAAATTTCTTCAAGTAAAGTGTTACAAGAATTCGAAAAAATAACTTGACGAAGTATAAATAAAAATCGTATATTAGTTAAAAAGAGGTTTTATATGAAAAAGTTTTTACTAATATTATCATTATCTTTAATCATAAATCCTGTATTTGCCAAAAATATAAAAGTTGAAGCAATGTCAGATTTTTCTACTGCTAATCCGCCAAAGACATGGCAGGTTAAAGTTGTAGAAGATTTTGTAACAGATAATGGATTCAAAGTAAATGCCGGTTCAATTATTGAAGGCAGAATCGAAGATGTTACAGATGCAAAAAGATTGAAACGAGATTCTTCATTTAAATTTATTCCGGAATTTTATTATGATTCACAAGTTGGTTCAACAAAACAAATAAAAAAAGAATTTGTAGGCAAGTATAGCAAATTTTCAGAACTTGACGCCAAAACAGTAGCCAAAAAAGGGGCTATAACAGCTGGAAATGTTTTTGTAACTCCATTTATAGGAGCAGGTGTTGCCCTAGTGGAAGGAACTGTTAAAAACGAAGAAGGTAACCGTGCAAAATCTGCTGCTGTTTCTGTTTATGAAAGTACTCCACTATCATTATGTAATAAAGGTCACGAACTGGAATTTGCAAAAGGCGACGTGTTCATAATGAGTTTTAAGGTTAATGGAGAAGAAGAAAATAAACCAAATTACAGTTATAAATTAACCGAATAAAATAAATCTTGCAGACAAGTTCGTCAGGTACTATCTGCAATTTAAGGTTAACTTTTAATTAACACAAATTTGTTGTATAATGTTCGCAATATGATGGGGAATGATAGAGAGAAAAACGTATTTTATATAACTCACAGCGGAGAATTTTTAATCTGGCTCATAGTTATTTTGTTTTTTGTATCTTTATCTTCTTTAGGTCTAATTTTTAAAGAAAAAAACAATGAAAATGATTACCAAATATTTTTGCAAGATGTTGACGGCTTAATTGTCGGTTCACCTGTACGCATGATGGGAATTGAGGTTGGACACGTTACCAAAATAAAACCAACAAAAGATGAAGTTTATGTAAAATTTATAATTACAAATCCTGAAGTTTATATTCCGCAAGGAACCTCCATAACAGTTGAGTTTAGCGGAATGGCAGGTTCAAAATCTTTAGAATTATATCCGCCGGAAAAAGAAGATTATATTGATTCTTCAACTCCATTAATGACAATTAATCCTCCAAAACGTTTACACGATGCATTAGGATTACTGAATGATATGTTTAAAAAGTTAGGTTCCATAATCTATTCAACTTCACATTTTGGAACAGAACTCCAATCTAAAGAATTAACTCCAGCGCAATTTATGAAAAGTAACGGAAATATGAAAGAATTTTTAGAATATTCCGATAAATTTTTGGACGATTCCAATAAAAAAGCGACAGACATAAGAAACAGTGTAGAAGGGTTGGTGAAAAATGCTAAATAAGTTCAACAATTTAAAAATAGTGTCAAATCCTATTGTTAATCAAAGTTTATGCACATTAAGAGCTAAGAAAACCGACACAGAAGGAGTTCGCTTGGCAGCTCGAAAGCTTACAAGAATTCTTTTGTATGAAGCAACAAAAAATCTTCCACAGACTGATATTGAAGTAGAAACTCCGCTTATAAAATTTACGACAAAAACAATAAATCCTGATATAAAAATTATCATTTCGCCAATTCTTCGTGCAGGATTGATATTTACGGATGAAGCTGTTGATATTCTTCCACAAGCTGCAATTAGGCATATCGGAATGTATCGTGACGAAAAAACACTTAAACCTGTTTGGTATTATAACAAAGTACCTATGCCTGTAGAAAGATCTGTTAAAGATTATTATGTTTATATTACAGACCCAATGCTTGCAACCGGAAACTCTCTAATAGAAGCAATTAGATTGTATGTAGAAAAAGGTATTCCTGAAACAAATATTTGTTGTGTTTGTATGATATCTTCTCCGCAAGGAATTGAAAATGTATTCAAAGAATTTCCTGCAATAACTTTGATAGTAGCAGCAGTAGATTCACATTTAAATGAACGTGGATACATTGTTCCTGGGATGGGAGATGCCGGAGATAGAATTTATAATACCTAGAATTTTGCTCTTACAAACTTTGAACCAATTTCTTCCGGCACATAGTTTTTGATGTATTCAATCGCTTCAACCGGAGTTTTTGCTATGTAGTAAAGCTTTCTTGATTCTTCATTCGCAAAATTTCTGCAAATAATTGTTTCAAAAAATTCAATAAGTTTGTCATAAAATCCGTCAGTATTAAGTATTACAATAGGTTTATTATTATAACCTAATTGCTTTTGTACAATTAATTCTGAAAGTTCCTCTAAAGTACCATACCCGCCTGCAATCGCAATAACTGCATCAGAAAGTTCATCCAGTTTTGCTTTGCGTTCTCTCATACCTGTCGTTAAAATAAATTCCGTGCAATCCTCAGGATTAGAACATCCCATATTAGCCAATCGTTCCGGCATAATACCAATTATATTACCACCATTTTCTTTGACTGCACCGGCGCAAGCATACATCATTCCTAGTCGACTTCCGCCATAAACAATATTATATCCGTTTTGACCAATCAAGCGTCCTAATTCTTGAGCATCTTTATAAAAAATCTCTTCCAAATGATTTGATGATGAGGCAAATACACAAATGTTATTAATTTTATTAGTCAAAACTTCCTCCTATTAAATAATAATTAGAACAAAATAAACCTGTTCCATTTTTTGAACAATCCTGTTTTTGCGAACTTACAGATTCGTTTTTCCCGAACGGTTCAAATTTATCGTTATAAATATTCAGCCCAAAAACATCTTTACCCCATACATTTGGACCTTTTTTACCATTCACATCATACATCAAAATTCCTTGCAAATTATTCTGTGGAGTTTCAAAAATTTTTGTTGCAACGACCGCATTTGAATAAGTTAGCTTAAAATCTTTAAAACGATAAGTACTGCTTGGATAAGTACCATTTTTAAAAGTAATTTTATATGGCTCTATGTTAGTTTTAATTTCATTATCCAAAATTGTTTCAAATACAGTTGTGAATGGCAAAGTAGATTCTTCTTTTTGGGTATTTATAGAATAAAAGATATTTGAAAAATCTTGTTGCACACTTCTCCAGCGAGAAGTATTTTTGGCTTGCATAGTGTCATCCAGTGACAACGGTGCAACCAAAAATGCAACGATAAGGAATATTACAAATAGTATTGAAACTTCTACAATTGTGAATCCTTTTTTCATAAAACCTCTCTAATAAGTATCAGCTTTTGTTCTGAATAAAAAATTTATGCCATATCCAAACGGCGCTTTTCTTCCATTAATTTGTCATAAATCCATTCTGGAACAAAGTTTTTGCCAAGAATAATTTGTCCATTCATAATATTTGGCGCATGGAAATCAGAACCACCTGTAACTATCAATCCTAATTGCTCTGCCATTGAAGAAAAATATTCAACTATCGCAGGAGAATGCTTTCTGTGATACGCTTCAATTCCTCTAAGACCGCAATTCATAAGGTCTTTAATAAGTTTTTCTGCAATATCAATGTCATAAGGATGTGCAATAACAGGAATTCCTCCTGAATCATATATAACTTCAACCGCATCAAACGGAGTTACGGTTTTCCTTTCTACATAAACAGGAGAATCTCTATGAATGTATTTACTGTACGCTTCCATTACATTGCTTGTACCACCTGCATTGGTGATAGCTTTCGCTATATGAGGACGACCGATTGAACCGCCTTCTGCTACCATATTTTTAACATCATCGTAACTAATTTTAATACCTTCTTTTTTCGCAAGTAAAGCAAGTATTTCTTTTGTTTGTCTGGTACGAGCATGTTGTTGTGTTTTCAAAAGATTCTTAAAATCACTTTTTGTTGTATCCGGAAAATATCCCAGAATATGAACTTCATAGTCTTTATAAAGTGTATTAACCTCAATACCTTGAATGATTTTCAAATCAACTTCTTTGGTTTTAAGGTAATCCTTTGCAATATTATATGAAAGCACATTGTCGTGGTCAGTAAGTGAAATAGCTTGCAAACCGGCATCAAGTGCTAAATCAACAATTTTTTCCGGAGAAAAAACGCCATCAGAATAGTTTGTGTGGATATGGTAATCGCCTTTTACACCAATACCCGCAGTTTTACCCTCCTGAGTCAAGGTCCGCCTTCCTTTCTTGTTCATTATTATCTACTAAAATATTAATCCTTTTTATTTGTGTTGCTTTTGTTCTATCAATAAGAACTTCAACACCATTAATTTGTGCTAAGCCATTTTCGGCTATTTCATAACGTTCAGGAAGGCTCGTAGAAAGGCGTTTTAGTGATGTAGAATATTCCATTCCAATCACACTGTCTACCGAACCACAAAAACCGGCATCAGTAATATAAGCCATTCCATTTAAGATTTTTTCATCAGCAGTTTGGACATGTGTATGTGTGCCAAAAAAACCTTTTATCAATGAATTTTCTTCGTTATTAAATTCATTTGCCAAAAATTTTGAAAAACATATTTTTTCTGCAGTAGCTTCAGCATGAAAATCAATAAATATAGTATCAATTTTTAACGATTTAAGGCGATTGACCTCCTCTACAACAATTTGCCAAGGAGAATCCATCGGTGGCATAAAAACTCGTCCCAAAACATTTATTACTGCAATTTTAAAACCATTTACATCAAAAATCTGAGAACCTTTCCCAGGGGTTCCGGCAGGATAATTAATCGGTCTAACCAAATTTTCTGAATCATTTATATATTCATAAACATCTTTTTTATCCCAAATATGATTACCTGATGTAAAACAATCAACACCGCTTTCAGATAAATCATTATAGTTTTTTTTCGTTAATCCAAAACCGTGAGAAGCATTTTCAATATTTGCAATTACAAAAGTATTTTCTTTATTTAAAGATGCCAAAAAAGACTTAAGCGCATTGCGCCCTTGCCTTCCTGTTATATCACCAAAAAATAATATTTTTAAATTGTTTTGTTCCATATCTTTTATAAAGCAGGGTGCGCCAATAGGCGCACCTTATTATTTTGCAATTTCTGTAGTTCTAAATTCTCTTACAACTGTAACTTTTATTTGCCCAGGGTAGTCGAGTTCATCTTCAATTTTCTTAGCGATATCTCTAGCGAGTTTTTGAGAAGCTAAATCATCAAACATTTCAGATTGAACAATTACACGAACTTCACGACCTGCTTGAACAGCAAAAGATTGCTTGATACCTTCATAACTATTTACAATTTCTTCAATTTTTTGTAAACGTTTAATGTAGATTTCTAACGTATCACGTCTTGCACCAGGACGGCCTGCTGATATTGCATCAGCTAATTTTACAAGGACAGCTTCAATTGTATTTGCTGTAACATCATCGTGGTGAGCTTCAATTGCATGAATTACATCTTGTTTTTCTCCATAACGTGAAGCTAACTCTACACCAAGCTGAATGTGTGTACCTTCTTGAGTTTGGTCAACTGCTTTACCGATATCGTGTAGTAATCCGGCACGTTTCGCAACATTAACATTTGCCCCCAATTCTGCGGCTAACATTCCTGCAATATGACCAACTTCAAGAGAATGTTTCAAAACATTTTGACCGTAAGAAGTTCTATAATAAAGGCGACCAAGATTTTTGATTAACTCTTTGTTTAAGCCCATAATGCCCATATCAACAGCAGCATTTTCGCCCTCTTTCATGATTTTTTGTTCAACTTCTTCTCTGGATTTTTCAACAGTTTCTTCTATTCTAACGGGGTGAATTCTGCCATCTTGAATAAGTTTTTCTAACGCTATTTTTGCGATTTCACGCCTAACAGGGTCAAATGCTGATAATACAACAGCTTCCGGAGTATCATCAATAATCAAGTCAACACCTGTTAAAGTTTCAAGAGTTCTAATATTACGTCCTTCTCGTCCGATAATACGACCTTTCATTTCGTCACTCGGTAGAGAAACAACCGAAACTGTAGATTCAACAACTTGTTCCATCATACAGCGCTGCATAGTTGTTGAAAGGATTTCTTTAGCTTTCTCTTGAGCGTTTTCTCTTATTTTCGCTTCATTTTCTCTAATTAACTGTAATTGTTCTTGAGCCAAATCGCTTTTTAATTGTTCAAGAAGCATTCTTTTTGCATCTTCTGCAGACATACCTGCAATTCGTTCAAGCTCAAGAGTACTTTTTCTAACTAATTCATCAAGTAAATCTTCTTTTTCAATAAGTTGATCTTTCATTTTATCCAGAGCAACTTCTTTATCCGTGATTTCTTGCATTTTGTCTTCAATTTGGTCTTCTCTTTTTGAAAGTTTTGTTT
>CAZHEI010000033.1:0-17108 GCA_964531425.1 uncultured Vampirovibrio sp.
TTAGCGTGTGACTATCAGCTTGTCGTCATCCTCGAACGTAGTTCGGGGATCCAGCCGGTCAAATTGAAAATTTTTACAGAAGTTTTATTGCCCCCTCACCCTAGCCCTGTCTTGGATTATTCGGGGCGTCGGCGGAGTAACGTCCGACCGACACCTTACGGGCTTGCTCGCTATCGCTCGACATCGCCCTACCGAAAATCCGCTCTCCCGTTGGGCGAGGGAACATTCCTTGTAACAACTTATTCACTTATTCACCTAATCACTCATTCACTTTTTTTCGATTCACGAAAAAACGTAACCACTTGGTCACCTATTCACCCAGTCACTCATTCACTTCCGAAGACAAGGAGGTGCGCATGAGCTTAACGATTAGAACAAACCTTTCATCCCTCATCGCTCAAAACTCCCTTAAAACGAGCACCAATAAACTCAATCAGGCGATTGAGCGCATGACTTCCGGTGCGAAAATCAACCATGCAAAAGACAATGCGGCAAACTATTCAATCGCAACCAACATGACTACAAAAATCAACGCATACATGGTAGCAGAAGATAATTGCGCAATGGGTTTGGATATGATTTCAACCGCAACAGACAGCTTGGACTTGATATCCAATAATCTATCACGCTTGCGAGCATTGGCAACTCAGGCGCAAAATGGAACTTATGGGAAACAATCCATTAAAGCTATGAATGCAGAAGCAGTAGCGTTAATAAACGAAATGTATCGTGCTAAAAACAGTACTGAATATAACGGTATAAAACCGCTTGGGAACTCTGTTGTGGATGAAGGAACTTGCGGAGCAAGCGGTCTGGAAATAAACTCACAAGGATTCTTGCTTGATGTAGCAAGAAGAGATACATCTTCCATGACCAAATTAGCAGAGATTGACGAAACTCAAACTCTGGCTGTTGGCACATATTCTATTTCCAGCGCAGATGAACTTGCAAAACTGGCAAGAATGCAAAATAGTGGCAAAGTTGTAGCAGGTAGTGAATTTGTATTAGGAGCTGATATTGATTTATCTGCTTATTCTTCCGGCAGTGGATGGACTCCAATAGGGCATAATACGCATTTCTCAGGCACATTTGACGGCAACGGACATAAGATTACAAACTTATATACTAATAGTAGCATAGATGGATATAGGGGGCTGTTCAGCTACATAGAAGATGCTGAAATCAAAAATCTTGGTATAGATAGCGGTGAAATCCGTTGCGCAGATATCAATTCCGGTCCAATTGCAAGTGTTATCAAAAACTCTTCCGTTATCAATTGCTATGCAAAAATTGATGTTATAAACGCAGGTGTATCTGCTTCCGATTGGTTGGGAGTAAACGGTGGTCTAATCGGTCGAACCGCAGGGTTTGACAATCTTATTGATCACTGTTATGCAACAGGCGATGTTATAAGTACCGGAAATAAATGCGGTGGACTAATAGGGTTGGCAGATGCCGGAATAATTTCTAATTGTTTTACCACCGGTAACGTCACTTGTGATTCATATACTGTTGGCGGATTAATCGGACAAAACCAATGTCAAGTAGAAAATTGTTTTGCAACAGGGGATGTTATTGCCAATAAAGGTGCCAATGCTTACGGGGGATTAATTGGAAAAAACTGCGAAGGTGGTGAAATATCTAATTGCCATGCTTCGGGTAATGTCCTATCTATAGGGAACAGTTCTTCTATAGAGACAGGGGGGCTAATTGGAGTCCTAAATGAAGGTAATATATCCAATTGTTACTCAACAGGCGATGTATATAGTGATGGACGTTGCGCCGGCGGATTCATCGGTCAAACCGATTCATCAACGGCAAGTATTGAAATAACTAATTGTTTTGCAACAGGAAATGTAGAAGCAAAAGGTAACTATATTGGAGGTTTTATCGGGCGAGCAAACAGTAAGGTAATAATACTTGAAAATTGCTATGCAAAAGGCGATGTTAGCGGTAATTCATACATTGGCGGTTTTTTAGGATACACTTATAACAAAACATCCCTGATAAACAGTTATGCAGAAGGTAATGTTAACGGTGACGATTACCTTGGTGGTTTATGTGGTTATGTCTCTTCTTCTTCAACAATATCAAACAGTTATGCAACCGGTAATATAAACGGTGACCAAACCATTGGCGGTTTATGTGGCACTGTATACTCGGCAGAAATTACAAATTCTTATGCGACAGGAAAAGTTGAAGGAACCAGCAAAACAGGCGGTTTATTCGGATACACATCAAGCTCCGCTAAAGTTTCTGACTGTTATGTACTCGGGAAATCCGAAAATGTAGAAGGGGCTATTGCAGGTTATGCAGGTGGAACATTTACCAATTGCCATTACATTGATTACTATAAAGATAAAGCATTAAAAGGTAGTGGTAGCGCTGATTTAAGTGACTGTGATGTTTATCAGGGAAGCACACCTTTTAAATACAATGACAGTTCAGCCACTATGCAAGTAGGAATTAACGGAAATGATTCAAGTCAAATTACTATCGACTGCGGTTTTGAACTGGGGAATCTTAAAAATATTTTATATATAGGGATTGAAAACAGCAAAACGCTTGGAATGATAGATAATGCTATCAGTTTGGTAAGCAATAAACAGACTGAAATCGGCGCTGTTCAAAATCGTCTTGAATCAGCTCTTGACTCTATTTCTGTGGCGTATGACAATCTTGTATCTTCACGTTCAACTATTCAAGATGCCGATATTGCGGAACTTTCGAGCGAATATATCCGACAACAAATCCTTCAACAAGCCTCTGCAACCTTGATGGCGACTGCGAATCAGAATCCGGCGATTGCGTTGCAGTTGATTTAAAGTGAATGAGTGAATCGAGGATTCTTATAAATTATATTGTCATCCTGAATAGCCGACAAAATTAGACATTGAATTTGAGGTCGAGATAATAAATAAGGCGTATTTCAGGATCTTGCCAACTTGGCATGATACTAATGTATTGGTCAGATCCTGAACAGCTTGAAAATTACGGACTTGCATCCTTATTTTCTACGCTTTCAGGATGACAGGTTTATTTGTGTATTGAGTCGAGATTTGAGGGTTACGTTTTTGATATTACGAATGACCCCGCCCCTGAATTTGCTCAAAAATAAATTTTTGGCAAATTCTTCCCCGCCCTCAAGGGGTGGGGTTGTAACAATTTTCCATTTTCCACTTTCAATTCTCCATTTTGAGAAGTGTTGTTGGGGTAGAAACCCCAACCTACAATTGAACCCTCACCGCACATTTGTAGCTTGCTTATGCAAGCACCACTGTGTCCTCTCCCTAGGAGAGGAGTTTTTAATATTTCCCATTATGAGCATCGTTGTTTAGCAAATATGCCCAACTTACATTTTTACTGGGTACTGCTTAATTGATTAAGTAAATATGATGTTACTGTTTTGTCTTGGAGATGAGTTTTCGACTATTTCCAATGACTTAAAGCAATCTTCGCATTTGTCCAACGGAAGTTGAATCGTAAATGAGTTTCTATTTTCACCACAGTTTTTGATTCTGAGTTTTCCATGGTGATAGTCAATTATTTTTTTGCACAAGTGCATTTTAATACCGTGTCCGACTGTTGAAAACTTTGAATTATCCGAATATATTCTTTTACACTCTTCTTCTGTAAGCGATTTTCCGTGATACATTACAGAAATTTCAAAAGATTGTTTTTTTGTTTCAGTTGTAATATAAATAGGCTTATTTTTGTTCGAATTATAAATGGCAGTTGATACAAGTGTGTAAATTGCCTTGCTTATCCCATATTTATCAGCTACTATAATACTATTTTTCTCTAATTGGCAGTTAAAATTAATGTTTTTTTCATCTGCTAAAAATGCCAATTGATTACATGACAAAGCGACGACTTCTTCTAAATTTATGGATTCATAGTTTAAAATTTGTTCTCCATTTTGATATCTATATGCATTTAGAATCATGGTTATCATATCAAAAGTATATTTACAGCCTTTGTTAATTTCATCAACAAGGATGCCTGCTTCTGTATTTGCAAGTTCTTTTTGCAATAAATCCAAACCTCGTATCTGAGCAATAACGGATACTCTAATATTATGACTTAAAGTATCTATAAAATACTCTCTTTGCGTTTTAATTTCTTTATGAAGCAATATGCATCTAACAATGACAATTAATAAGATTCCTATTAGTAAAAAATCTTTTATCATACTCATTTACCTTGTTTACATCTGGCTACTTATTTATAGTAACTCTTTTTTGATTAATATAAATTAGCCAGCAAGGTAAATTTTAAATAGCCAAGTCGAGTAATTGCCGATGTAATTTTACGTTATGAACCCTTAAATAATCAACTCTTTTTTGAATCAACGGATAAGATATAGCAAGGGTTAGAGAATCTTTTAAATAATTGTCACTTGAATTAGAAAGTCCTAAAAGAGATTTTCTTGAAACTCCAACCATAAGCGGTAAATTGAGGGAATAAAATTCTTCTATTCTGTTCAATATTTCGTAATTATCTTCTTTTGATTTTCCGAAGCCAATTCCAACATCAATGATTATATTTTTAACCCCTTTTTCTTGAGCTGTTTCCACTTTTTTTAAAAGATTTAAATAAACTTCTTCTACGACATCTTTGTAAGTTGGTTTATCTTCTGTTTTTGCAGTTGAATGTTGTAAGATAATAGTTGCATCGTATTTTGCTACAACATCTGCGATTCTTGAATCATAATCCATTCCGGAAACATCATTAATTATACTTGCTCCGTTATCAAGCGCAAAATGTGCAACTTCTGAACTTCTTGTATCAATACTAATTGGTATATCAGGCAAATTTTTTAGAACCGGTTTTAAACGTTCAATTTGTTCTTTTGCACTAATTTCCGGAGCAAACGGTTTTGTGCTTTCAGCTCCAATATCAATCAAATCTGCGCCATCTTCAATCATTTGAAATAAATGCTTGCGTGCATCATCAGGATTTAAATATTTTCCTCCGTCAGAAAATGAATTTGGAGTAATGTTTAAAATTCCTGCGAGTTTTGTTTTTCTCTGTTTAGATTCAATTTGAGATAAAATGTTTTCAGCAAGAATTTTCATTGCAAAAGGTTGTTGTTTAAGTTTTTCACATATTTTTTTTATTTGAGAAATACTTCCGCCTAAAATAACATTGGTTTTTTCTATTTTTGCAGTCAAAATATCTCTATGGACTCCGCAATCTGCACCATAAGAAAGTGCGGTTTGTTTAAGAATATTAGCTTGAGCAATAGTTAAGTCAAAGATTTTGAAAGTTTTATATTGGAACTTTTCGGCAGCTTTTGCTCGATAAGCAATATCAAAACCTATTTTTTCAAGTTCTGATTCCATATTTTTCGTAACTAATTCTTTTAATATAAATTTGTCCATAGATGGATTGTAACATGAGGATGAAGAAGTTGAAAGATGAGTTAAATTATGTCATAATATTATTACTTTATATAGGTGTTTATTTTGTTCCTACATTTTTACTAAAAGGGAGAGTAAGCTCTATAGATTGCGAAGTATACCCACCGATACAAAATCGCCAGTGGGAAACGGATATTCTAAGGCACTCACCCACCTGCTGACTTAGCAGGTAACAAAATCGCACTTATATAAAGTTTCTTTTTGAGAATTTATGTTGAGGGAGCATAATTAATTTTGGATAACGGGAGTTTTGTAAAGAAAAAAATAATTTGGGGATGGATTTTAGGTCTGATTTTTGTGCTTGCAGTAGGGCTTAGAATTTTAGCTTTTTCGTATAGAGATTCTTATGAAGATGACGAATGCAGACTGCTTTCGGCATACTTAGATAAAAGTTGGATTCAAATGTTTTTTAATATTGGTGATGCTCAATCCGCACCACCTCTATTCATTATTTTTGAACGATTTTGGGGCTGTGTTTGGGGATTTGGAGAAAAAAGTCTAAAATGTGTTCCATTAATAGCTTCTATTGCATCAATACTTCTCTTTTATAAAATTTCGACAGAAATATTTTTGAAAAAGTATTCTATACTAATTGCAAATTTTCTTTTTGCAATAAATATAAAATTAGTAAATTTTTCTTCTATTATCAAGCAATACTCAACTGATGTTTTTATAGGGCTTTTGTGTACAATAATACTGTCCAAAATAGATATTACAAAATTATCAATAAAAAAGATGATTATGTTATCACTATTTTTGATAATATTACCTTTAATTTCACTGCCATCATTGTTTTTTATAGGGGCATTTTTACTTGTAAACCTAATTAATAATTTTAAAAATAAACATTTTTATTACAGATTAGCCGGAATAATTTTACCATTTTTAACTGTTTTAATTTGCTACTATTTATTTAATCTTGCACCATCTAAAATTTCATTAGACAGTGCTTTCCCTGATTATTGGGATGTTGGTTTAGTGGGGTTATCTTTTACGAATTTTGTGAAAATGCAGGTAATATCATTTAACTATTTTTTCTATCCAAATATTTGTTCTATTTTTACATTTATACTGCTTTATTTTGGAATATATTATACTTATAAAAAAGGAAATAATACTGCTAGATTTTTATTATTTGTGATAGGTTTTGGAATATTAGCCTCTATTTTAAAACTGTATCCTTTTGTTGGTAGAGTGGCGCTTTATATAATTCCATTTTTAATCATTTTTTGTACAAAACCCTTGGAACAGTTTACATTCAAGAATTGGAAATTTTACATTTTTATGATTTGTTTTGTCATAACTTTTGGTAAATATGATATCTCATTTGCAAAAGAACTTATTAGTGAATCTGCTTATATAAATTATTCTCCTAAGGTGTTAATGGAAACTCTTATTCAACAATTTAATCCAAAAACTGATGTTGTACTTTGTAATAGTGCTTCTGATTCAAGCTATTTATTTTATTCCAGTTTTTATAAATTTAACACTTCTCAAGTTTACGAGTTGCCTTTATATGGCAAAATGGAGGATTCGGAAATAAAATCAGTTTTAAACGAACTTCCTTCAAATAAAAATTATTGGTTTTATTTGATAAAAGATTTTTCTTTTAACAAGGATTTTCCTGCGATTTTAGAATGGACTGAATCACAAAAAGTTTTGTATAGACAAAAAGCTAGAGATTCGTATCTTATTCAAGTTAAAAAATTATAACAAGATTTGTGTTCCAAGCATTAGTCTGTGAGAATCTTTGGCGCTGTCATTTTGGCAGAAAACGTAATTCATCATTAACTTTAGCGCTTGACCCTTGATAAAATAATTAATTCCGGCTACATATTCACGCTTTTTGTTGTGTGAAATATCTTTATTCGGGTCGAATTCGTCATATCTGATTAAAGCTTGTAATTTAGGAGTTATTCTGTAAGCTAATGTTGAATAAAAACCACTGGCATGTTTATCAACAGCATAACCAATAGGACCGTTGTAACCATTGGCATCAGCCCATTCAAAATTTAACAACCATTTTTTGTATTCATAGCCAATATAGGCACCGGTTACTGTATAATCACAATTTCTGTCGCCGGCTTGAATTCCACCTCCGACTTTAAGTTTGCCGTATTTTCCATCAGTTTTTCCTAGAGGTTTAAAATTAACCCAGCCAATAAATTCTGTTCCGGGGAAAAATTCGTTGAAATAAGTATCTGAACTATAAACCCCAAAATCGTAATCTACTAAAGAATAATCCCCACTAACTCTTGCACCTAATTTACGAACCGTACCAAAGTTTCTTGATATTTGAGAACGTGTTATAAATGGTAAAACATAAGGGCTGTATCCGCCTTCCATCCCGACTGGAGGTCTTGTATTCCCAACCCATAATCTATGATGAGGAATCTTATTTGTTGCAACATACATATCTGCAAACAGATTTTGAGCAAAATTTCTGTTTGAAAGCGGTGAAACATTGAGCATTATCCTGAAATCGCCATTATTATTCTTTAATTTCCCGTCTAAACCTGCGTTAATAACGTCAAAAGCATAGTCTGCATTTTCATAACCACTTTCTGAAAAATTAAAATTGGCATGTCCTCCATAAGCACCCCATAAGTGCAAGCTATCCCATGCAGAATTTTCATCAAATTTCTTGGTTAAAATGTCAGAAAGCATAAATGTCGGTTTATCAATTTGTTCTACTTCTAAGTGATAAACATCTGACAATTTTTCTTTTAAAGTCTTTTCTTCAATATTTGTATTTTCGTCTTGTACAGTTGCGGCAAAAGGTGTTTCATCAGGAGCTTGAAGAACAACTTCTTCCTCTTCTGCGTAGCAAGGTGCAAAAGTTAGAATAAAGGCTATTAATATCGGCAAAATCTTTTTCATAATTAACTCTCACCAGAATGATAGCACTTGAAATAGAATTGTCAAATCTTTGGATTGCAGATGTATTTGAGGAGGCTTCTATTTTACTCCTACAAACTAGAATGACCACTTGACAAACATATAAAAAGGGTAAATAATGTAGGTGTAGGGCGAGAGTCCTTAAGCTTTAGTCGGATTAAAGACTCTGCTTCGCACCCTACGGTTTTAGATTTAATGCTATTACTGCGATTGAAAATGCTAGTAGTAGCATTATTATTTTATCAACCATAGCTTGCCTCCTTTCGTCCAATTTCTTCGTAAATTGTGTGTGACGAAGTTGCATTGTGCAAGCCCTACTGTAATTATATTATAACAATTTTCTACATCTGTCTATTTTGCACCTACTTTTTTACGAAAATGGTATTGACTATATAAGTAATATTTGATATTATTAGATGTATAAAGTATTTAAAAGTTTAAAAAATCATAACTACGAATATAAGAAGAGAAAGGAATATTATGATGAAGAAGAATGGTTTTACTCTTGCAGAAGTTCTGATTACTTTGGCAATTATTGGGGTCGTTGCAACCATGACTTTACCTGCATTAATGACAAATACTGCTGAGCAACAAGCTAAGACTGCATTGAAGAAAGGTATTAATACTTTGACAGAGGCTGCTCAAATGAATCAGGCTATTGAAGGGTTTGATTATGCTTCTTTGTCATCATCTGAGAAAGATCCTGAAGCACAATCTTTGTATGGTTTGTTAGCAAAAAGAACATCAATCGATTATGGCAAATCAGGAGAAAAGAAATTGGTCGTTCAAAAAGGTTCTGCCTCAAATGCTGCTGATGCTAACTATGTAGTATTTTTAAGAGATGGTTCTGCTATTTCATTCCCATCAAATACAGTATCTGATGCTACTTCAATTAAAATGCAAGAAGACAATTTAGTTTATGGTATTCCTATTTTGTTTGATACAAATGGAGCAAAAGGTCCTAACATTATTTCAAATTGTTCTGGTAATGCTCTTGGTGTATCTAAAGATAGCACAGCTGCTGATGCAACAAAAGAATGTAAAGGTTCTAAACGTGTAATCAAAGACCAATTTGGTGTAAGATTGAGAAATGGTTATGCAGTACCAAACGGTGCAGCTGCTAGATGGGCATTCGAAAACTAGGTTTTAAATAAATAATATTATTGAACAAAAGAGTCCTTATGGGGCTCTTTTTGTTTATGTCTTTATTGAGATTTAGTTTGAGAATTCACTTTATGTTTACTTTTTATAATATATCCACTATTTGTAGGTTTGACTTTTAGAAAAAAATTATTAAACTATTCATGTATACTTATAAACTCAATCACAAGGAGATATATTATGAGCAAACGATTAGACGGAACATCTCTATTTACAGGAATTAATTCCGGTTTGACAAATGCTTTTGCGCAGTTAACCGGTCAGTACGAAGATGGTGTTACTTTAGAGAATTTGAGCAAAGCGCTTACTAATTCGAGTTATTTAACCAATTATGGTTCAAATGCGACTTTTGCATCTTATTTAACAAATAATTTTAGTTCAATCGATTCTGACGGAGATGGGAAAATATCCGCTTCCGAAATTCAAAACTTAATGACTCAAATGTCAACGCAAGGTTTGACTCGTGAGCAAATTATGTCCTTAGGTTCATCTTATGGAATGAGTACTTCTTTGCAAGAAACTGTATTGAGTCATTTTGACCAAATAGACAAGAATAAGGATGGAAAAGTTACAAATCAAGAAATTCAAGCTTACGGTGTAGAATCTGATGTCGAAAAACAAAAAACAGCTGACAGAAATAGATTAATTTCCAATATGTCTATGTATTATGATATTGATGATGTAGATGATACAAGTCTTTTGGATTATAGATATTTAGATGATGAAGAAAATTCATAATTAAGTATAACTCCGTGAAAATGGGAAAAGGGTTTTAAAATTAGAGGAGGTCCAAAAACATGGACATCCTCTTTCAATTATCTATTTTGAGCATTGTCGTTGGGCAAGTATGCCCAACTCACAAGTTGTATTGTCATCCTGAACAGCTTGAAAATTACGGACTTACATCCTTATTTTCTACGCTTTCAGGATGACAGGTCTATTTGTATATTTATTTAGATTCTAATGAGAATTTTTAAAGTTTCTTTTGATTTATTCGCTTCAAAGGCTTCAAGTGCATCATCAATTGAATAAATTTTTGAAATGAATGGCGTAAAATCAATTCTTTTATTCTTTAAAAGTCTTAATGCTGGAGGGAATTGTCCGCATCTAGAGCCTAAAACTGTTATTTCATCAATAACAATTGGTGCTAGGTTTAGTTCTTTCCCTGATGCAACAGTGCTTTTTAAAACAAGAACTCCCCTTGGTTTGGTTAGTGCCATAGAAGTTTCAAACCCACTCGCAGAACCGGTTGCTTCAACTACAACATCATATTTCTTTTCGATTTGAAAATCTTGCAATAATTGGGTTTTAACTCCTTGTGCTTTTGCAATATCAAGTTTGTTTTGGTGTTTACCCACCAATAGAACATCTAAGTTTAATGCATTCAATGTTAATGCTGTTGTTAAACCGAGTTTCCCGTCGCCTAAGACAACAACTTTTGACATTGGTTCAATATGAAGTTGTTCTGTAATTTCACAAGCAGCAGCAAGTGGTTCAACAAAAACGGCTTGTTCATCGGTTACATTTTCAGGAACTTCAAATAAAATATTTGTAGGAACAGTAAGGTATTCTGCCATGCAACCGTCTTTTTTCCAGATTCCGATTGTATGTCTGTTCGGACAGTGTCTATAATTTTTCTTAGCGCACCATTCGCAATTTGGATCATCACAACCCCAGCTGATTTCTGCGACAACTCTTTTCCCAATCCATGATTTGTCTTCTCCGTTTACATCTTCTACAATTCCGACAAATTCATGTCCCAAAACTCCAACATATCCCATGTAACCTTTTGTAATTTCATAGTCTGTATTACAGATTCCGGCAAGAGTTACTCTAATAAGTGCTTCTCCCTCTTTTGGTGCCGGTTTTGGATAATTTTTATCAAGTTTTAATTCGTTATCAAAAACAATTGCTTTCATTTGCGCCACCTCTCTTTCAGCTTTAATTTTACTCCAAAATACTTATAAATGTTACATTCTGGGTTTAGATGTAAAAAAGTTGTTACAATTCTTAGGTGATTTTTTAAAATGTTGTATGATATACCTGTACTTGATTTCGAAACAATGTTTACCCTTAAAACTGCGTAGGAGAAATCATTAAAGAGTATGAGAACTGCTTGTGACCTTTATTGGATAAGGTTTACAGGTTTATTAAAAGTGCGTAATTTTATATTAACAGGAGGCTTGGTAAATGCGTCATTGCTGTGAATTTAAACCTGATGAAATTTATTTTCTTGAAGAAACCGCTTTATACATAAATCGGAAATTATCAATTGGTTTTTGTCCGATTTGCCAAAAGCCGGTCGCAGAGCTTGTAGAAATCAGTTTTAACGGAGCTATTGAAAGATTTAGAGCTTCCGGTATAAAAGCAAATTCTTTGCTTTTGCAGTTAAAAAATCAGATTAAGTACTCAATGCGTGAATGTAATTATTTAAAAATTAAGTCCAAACCCTATGGTTGGAGATATGGAGTTAACAAAGCTGTAAAAACTAACGGGAAAATCAAAGTTAAACAGTATGCAAAAGATTTTTACGGGAATAAAGAATTGATTAAAGTTTCATAACTTATTTTGGGGGCATTTTTTATTGTTTCACCTTTCTCTCGACATTAAAACACACTACTCCTCGTGCCCCCTTTTTTTTATTAGGTGGACTAGTTGGAAGGTAAAAACTCCCGACTTTTCGTCCCCATTCTTTTATTAGGTGGAATTTGATATGACTAGAACAAAAAAATACGATATTAAAACTAAAAAAGATGAAGTAAATCAAAAGCACATTGAATTTTATGATAAAACATTGGAAATTCTTGGGTTTATTCTTGATGAGTATTCAAGAGAGTTGACTCGAGCTGATATTGAATTCTTGGAAATGCCAAAAAACTCAATTGCAACTATAGATTTTTTGATTTCTTCAATCGGAAAAGTTCAAAAAGGTCAACGGCTTGCACTTGGTCTTGATGAAAACGAATTCGAAGATACTTCTCCACAAATTAATATTATTGAAGGTTTATCCGAGAATAAAATTTAAGTTATTTGTGAGGTTTTATGATAAAAGTTTTAATTCCTTCTAATCCAGAGTTTAAAAACTACGAAAAACAACTCGAAAAAATGTATAAAGAAAATCAAGAAAAAATTACAGATACAAATTCGTTCCAATTTATCATTCGCAATACTCTTTTCTACACATTTATTAAAGATGGCACTTTAATAGGTGCCATCTATTATTTTATGGACAATGATAAATTGTTTTTGAATGGGTTTGCGATTCGCAAAAATTTATCTTCTAATCTCTATTGCCTCAAATTATCTACAACTTGGTTCTTGTGCCCTATTTATGCAGAAGCTCAAAATAGAGCTTCTGCATATTGTCTTTTGAAATGTGGGTTTAAGCGAGTTCGTGATAATTTGTTTGTTTTATCTCAAGAAAAGTGATTTTACCTAAATATTGTTGGGCAAGTATGCCCAACTTACTATTTTCACATAAATTGAGCCATCGCTCAGAAAGGATAATAAAATGAATAAAAATTTTGAAACAAGCAAAGATAGTATTGAATGGGGAATTTTCTCTCTAGAAAGGCTTTTGCAAAAGCTATATTGTGACAAAGATTTTAAAAATATGTCTGATGATGAAGTTAATCAGATGTTAGAAGATTTAATTTAGGAAAGGGAAAATTATGGCAAGAAATCGAAAAAATGACATTAAATTTCACGAAGAATTAAAACGAGCTTCTATTGCTGTATATGGCAAAAAAGGCGCTTCTATGCCGGAAGGTTATGTAAGGAAAGATGAGCCGGTTGAAAACAAGTCTAACGGATTTTATGGAGAAGTTTGGCAAAAAGGAAATGATATTGTGATTGTGTATAGAGGAACGGATTCAGATGGAAATCAGTTAAGCGAATTCGCAAAAGACCTCAGGAACGATATTGCAATGGCAAGAAAGAATATCCCTGCACAAGCTACAGATGCATTAGCATTGTATGACAAAATCAAACGAGAAAATAAACATTGTGACATTTCTGTAACAGGACATTCTTTAGGTGGAAGTTTAGCGCAAATAGTGGGTTCTATTAGAGGAACTTTTGCAGCAACATTTAATGCTTATGGCACAAAAGATATGTATAAAGACCCCCAAAATTTAAAACCTGATAATATTGTAAATTATGTGAATGAATTTGACTATATTGGTATGGCAAATGCTGAAAACAATGTCGGAGATACGTATTCAGTTTCAAATAATTTGAAAGATTGGAGGGCTAATCATCAATTAGAAGATATGCCTTCACTTGAAAACAGAATGCCTAAAACTTCTGAAGAACTGAAGCAAAAAAAAGAAGAAATGATTGCAAGTGCAAAAAGAATTGGAAAAGAATCTATTCAAAAAGTAGGAGAAAAACTAGGTGGTACAATACATGATACAGCTAGTAAAATTAAACAATGTGTAGGTTCATATCAAGTATCAGGTTATACTCGTGAAGATGGAACCGAAATTAAAGGTTATGTAAGAAAATGTGGTGCTAGGCATGGTCTTTAATTTTATATAACTATATATATAAGAATTCCCCAACAAACAATAGTATACATGGTTAAAAACAATAAAAAATATTTTATTTTACGAGAAATGTTTGGCGGTGTAATTTTATGCTTTAAGTCCAGAATTACCAATATAAAAATTGGAATTATAAAAAATAAAATTCCTAGAGGTATTTCAAACAGGATATAAAATACAAGAAAAATTCCACCACCGTTTCCAAAGTTAAAATTAAGGAAATGTGGTCCTAAAACTTTTATACAATATGTATACAATATTAGCAAAGGAATACTGATAGAAATTTTTATTAGTTTATTTTTTTGAAATAAACTTAATATTGTTATACTAATTACAGAAATAATCCCGTATAATGACATTGAAGCCGTGATTAATATATTAACAAAATCTTTTAATTCAAATGTAATTGTATTGTATTCAAAATATGTAAGATATGCAGTGTACAACCCCAATATAAATGCAACCATTCCGTAAATAGCTGTATACAGGAAAGCCCATCCGTTGGTTAAGTCGTTTAAAATATTTTTGAATTTATTCATAAATTAATACTATCACAAAATGTGGCGCAAAAGAAGGGTTTAACCCTTCTTTTGTGCCTTCAATTAAGTTTATTTTTCGCTCATAGCACAATACAAATAAAGAAAGGAAAAATTATGGCAAGAAATCGAAAAAATGACATTAAATTTCACGAGGAATTGAAACAAGCTTCGATTGCTGTATATGGCAAAAAAGGCGCTTCTATGCCGGATGGTTATGTAAGGAAAGATGAGCCGGTTGAAAACAAGTCTAACGGATTTTATGGAGAAGTTTGGCAAAAAGGAAATGATATTGTGATTGTGTATAGAGGAACGGATGATGGACAAGATTTTCGAAACGATTATGCAATGGCAAGAAAAAATATCCCTGCACAAGCGACAGATGCATTAGCATTGCACGATAAAATTAAACGAGAAAACAAAAATTGTGATATTTCTGTAACAGGACATTCTTTAGGAGGGAGTTTAGCACAAATAGTGGGTTCTATTCGAGGAACTTTTGCTACAACATTTAATGCTTATGGTACAAAAGATATGTATAAAGATCCCCAAAATTTAAAAACAGATAATATTGTTAATTATGTGAACGAATTTGATTACATCGGTATGGCAAATGCTGAAAACAATGTCGGAGATACGTATTCGGTTAAGCAATCACATTTATTTGACAATCCACATAATATAGAATCTTTTAGTCCATTAACAAATCGTATTTATAAAACATCTGAGGAGCTTAAAAAAATGAGGTTAAAAGATATAAAAGATAAAATTACTGATAAAATAAAAAATGTTAATTCAAATTTAAGCAGTTCAATCTCTTCACAATTAGATTCAATAAGAAAAAGTTCTGAAAATTCGCATTCAATAGTTAAACAATGTATTGGTTCATATAAAGTATCAAGTTATACTCGAGAAGATGGAACTGAGGTCAAAGGATATACCCGAACTTGCGGAGCTAAGCATGAAAATTAGTTTTAATAACAGCCCATACGAAATAAGTCAGACAAATTATATTATAAAATATAAAAAATAGTGGGAATATTTTATCTTTAAATTTATATTTAGGAGGCAAAATCTTGTGTCTCAATTCAAGTATTATTAATATACAGATTGGAATTATAAAAAACAAGAATGTAATTGGAATTCCAAACATTAAAAATGGGATTAAATATATTCCACTACCAGAACTGAAATCTAGCAATGAATGCCCTATTGTACATAATAATAAAGCAATAAATATTGGTCTAATATTTAAAAATTTATTATTTTCATTGATTAATGGGATTTGAATTGCACTAAAAATTGTAATAATACCAGTCAGACCTATTGAAGATAATATTTGCATCTTAAACAGTGTTTGCAATGAAAAATCCTGAAATTCAACTACAGAAAAATTTATAATCGCAGTATACAAGCCTAACACAAACGCAACTACACCATAAATTGTAGTATACAGAAAAAACCAACCGTTGGTTAAGTCGTTTAAAATGTCTTTGAATTTATTCATAAATTAATACTATCACAAAATGTGGCGCAAAAGAAGGGTTTAACCCTTCTTTTGTGCCTTCAATTAAGTTTATTTTTCGCTCATAGCACAATACAAATAAAGAAAGGAAAAATTATTATGTCATTTGAGTACATTATTGAAAAAGATAATTCAACAAAACAACTTACAAAAGAACAAGAAGCTCTTCTTGTTAAAAATATTTCATCAACTTTTGTTTCGCTTAATATTGAACGAGCTTCTAATTTAGAAATGGCTTCAAATCTGGCGAATGAAATATTTTTTAAAAATGATTTTAAATCAATTAAAGATAAAACTAAAAAGTGGAAAGCGAAAGTTAAAATGTGCAAAACATTTATGTTTTATCAAACGTTAAAAGCTTTTATATGGAGAAATACTTATGCAAATGTTAATTCTATGTTCGACGTTTCAGGAGAAAATCATGACTCAAACAACATGTCAAACAAACAAAAAGCAATGTTGGTGGACATCTTTGAAAAAATGGATTACCAGAAAACCTGTGACAAAGTTGTCGATAACGCTTTGCTTTTTGGAGAATTGATTTCTTTTACTGCGTGGAAACGAAATGAAGAAGAATATCGCCGGCCTGTAGAATTTTTCCAAAATCTTTTTGCTCAAGATTTTACAAAACTTCCGAAAATTCTCGAAGCAATTAAACAAGGTAAAAATTATTGGACAGACACAAGAACAATTTATAACAATCCTTATGTTTATCCTGTAAATCCTGCTGATTTGGTCTTTGATTCAGCTCAGGTTGATAATTGGGATTCCTGTCCGAAGATTTATAGAACTTATAAAACTCCATCTGATATTATCAATAACCAATATTACACCTTTAGCGATGAAGAAAAAGAAGATATTTTGGCAATGGTTTCTACAAAAAATACTGACAGAACAAGTTCAAATTCGTCAATATCTTCAATGTCTGATGAAGTTGTTAATGGTTCAACAATTGAAGTTCTTGAACATTGGGGAGATTTGAAACTAACAGATGGAACACTTCTTAAAAACTGGCATGCGG
>CAZHEI010000034.1:0-15200 GCA_964531425.1 uncultured Vampirovibrio sp.
ACTTATACATTCTACTATAAAAAACAAAAAATTTGTATTTTTTACACTTTTTATTGAGTAACTTAACAATTTGTTACAAAAAGATTGATGTATAAGTTCAAAAAGAGGATGTATCTAAATAAGAAGTAGTTCTTACTCAAAAAAGGAGGACTTTATTGTCCTCCTCCGCTTGATAAAATTAGAAAATTTTAATTTTGTCCAAATAAGCTTTTCCAAGAATTAACTTCTGTTTGAACTGCTTTTTTGTTTGCTTCACGTTTTGCTTGAGCATCTTTTTTAGCTTGTTCAATAGCTTTCGTTTGAGCTTCTTGTCGTTTTTGAGCTTCAGCTTTTTTTGCTTCAACTGCATTTTTTTGAGCTTCTTGTTGCTTTTTTACTGAATCAATTTTTGCATTAACTGCGTTTTGTCTTTCTGTTTGTTTCTTTTGAAGTTCAGCTCTTTTTGCTTCATCAGCTTTCTTTTGAGCTTCAATTTTTGCATTAATTTCATTTTCTTTTGCTGAAACTTTTTCAGTTTGTTTATTTAAATAAGAACTTAAAGATGGGGTTTGAGCTGCATAAGATGCTGATACTGTTGAAAATGCAATAAGAGCGAATACTGTCAATAATTTTTTCATTATAAAAACTCCTTTCTTAATCTTCGTATGAAATATATTAGACTACAAAAATTCATTTTTCAAGTATAATGTTTGTATGAGTATAGAATTATTTGGTTTAAATGTAGATACGCTTACTTTTGAAGAAGCTGTTCATAATGCTAAAATTTTGATTGATGGACAAAAAGTTTCTCAAGTAATTACTATTAATCCGGAAATGTTTGAATATGCAAACAAGGATTCAGAATTTACAAATATTGTAAATGAAGCTGAAATGGTTATTCCTGATGGTGTTGGGGTAAAAATAGCTCTAAAAATTAACGGAACTAATGTAGAAAGAATTCCGGGGATAGATTTCGCCAGAAAATTATTGGAAGAATCTGCTGTTAATAACATTCCGGTTGCGATAGTTGGAGCAAAAGAAGAAATTATTGTTAAGGCTGTTGAAAACTTACAAAAAGAGATTAATGGACTGAATATTGTTTATTATCATAATGGATATTTCAACAATGATGAAGAAATTTATAATGAAATTAATGCAAAATCACCAAAACTAATTCTTGTTGCGATGGGTTCTCCAAGACAAGAACAGTTTATTTATAATGCTAAAAAAGTTTTAAAACCGGCATTGATGGTTGGTATTGGAGGAAGTCTTGATGTTTGGTCAGGTTCTATAAAAAGAGCGCCAAAAATCTTTCAAATCTTTGGAATGGAATGGTTCTACAGAACAGTAACTCAACCTTCCCGAATTAAAAGAATATTCCCAACTCTGCCATTATTTATAATAAAAGCTTTTAACTACAAGTTTTCAAAATAGGAGATATATGATGTTATCCAATCAAGAAATTGAACTTTTAAATGAATCTGCATTAAATGTAAGAAGAAATATCGTTAAAATGGTTCATGCAGCAAAATCAGGACACCCGGGAGGCTCGTTATCCGGTGCTGATATTTTAACAGTACTTTATCAAAAATGTTTAAATATTCCGTCTGATTGGGATAAATCTTCTGATTTTGAAAAACGTGACAGATTCATACTTTCTAAAGGACATGCATCCCCTCTTTTATATTCAATTCTTGCAGAACACGGATTAATAAAAGAAGATGAGTTAATGACTTTTAGAAAAATGGGCTCCAAATTACAAGGACATCCGTCAAAAGGTTATGTGGCAGGAATAGAAGCATCTACCGGTTCACTAGGACAAGGTTTATCTCTAGGTTGTGGTATTGCAATGGGATTAAAACTTGATAAAAATCCGGCAAATGTAGTTGTTTATATGGGAGATGGCGAATTGCAAGAAGGTTCTTGTTGGGAAGCTTTTATGCAGGGTGCTCACAGAAATCTTAACAACTTGATTGCAATCGTTGACCGTAACAAACTCCAGATTGATGGTTGCACAGAAAATGTTATGTCCTTAGGAAATGTTGCTGATAAAATTAAAAGCTTTGTCTGGGAAGTTGTTGAAATTGATGGACATGATTTGAACCAAATATACGAAGCTGTAGAACAAGGTAAAAAATCAGATAAACCATTTGCTATTGTTGCAAATACAGTTAAAGGGAAAGGTGTTTCATTTATGGAAAACAATGCCGGTTGGCATGGAA
This sequence comes from uncultured Vampirovibrio sp., assembly GCA_964531425.1. GTDB lineage: Bacteria > Cyanobacteriota > Vampirovibrionia > Gastranaerophilales > Gastranaerophilaceae > CAG-196. The sequence goes on from CAZHEI010000034.1 coordinate 2,202, forward strand.
AAGCTCCTAATGACGAACAATTAGCTCAAGCATTGGAGGAACTTAAATAATGACGAAGACTTGTCCTTTTTCCACCGGACGTGAGTGTAATAGTCAATGTCCATTATTTGTTGCTCCGGATGATTTAAACGAATTTGTATCAGCTAGGCTTTGTTCTATAGGCGTTCTTGATCGCCAAAACGGTAATTGTTCATTAAAAATGCTTGCATTAAGTCAAAGTCGTATGATTTTTGAAAATACAAATACAAGAGGCTAAAAAAAAATCGGGAACATTCCCGATTTTTTTTTAAACTTTTGTTTCTTTTGATTCTGAAGTGTCCTCTGTTGCTTTCTTTTCTATTTCTTGTTGAGCTTTATATTTTAATTCTGCTTCACGAGCTTTAAGCATTGCCTGCAAAATCGGATCAGTTTGACTTTGCATTTTAATATCAGAAAAAACTGCTTTTAATTCTTCTTCGCTTAATCCTTCTTGTGTTTTTAAACAAACTACAACTTTTTCTTTTCTAAAAGTGAAATAACTCGCTACAATTATTGCCCAGAGTAAAACACCTTGAATCAATCCAATTGCCGGTATGTTGCTAATTTGATTAGCACAAAGGTTCCATAATTCCATGCTTACCCACCCAGGGAAAGCAACAAAACCTGCAATTAAGCAACTAACAATGCCAATTGCCATCAATATTCCTCTAGTGCCTTTTATTTGAATTACGTTTAAGTTCTTTTTCATTTGATATAACCTACCTCTTTATCTTTATCATATCAAGAAATTCTTCTTCACTCAATATTATAACACCTAATTTTTCAGCTTTGTCTAATTTTGAGCCGGGATTAACTCCTGCAACGACATAAGTAGTATTTTTTGATACAGAAGAGGATGTTTTTCCACCTCTTTTTTTAATCTCTTCTCCCGCTTCATCTCTTGTCATTGTTGCTAAAGTTCCTGTCAATACAAAAGTCTTTCCGACAAGTTCATCTGTTTTGGTTATATTTGACTGTTTGAATTCAAAACCTAATTGCTGAAACTCATTTAGCATTTCAATATTTTTATTATCATGGAAAAATTCATATATACTTAATGCAATTTTTTCTCCAATTCCTTCTACGCTTGATAACTCTTCAACCGTTGCAGTTTTAAGTCGTTCAATTGACGGGAATTCATTTACCAAAAGTTCTGCTGTTTCTTTTCCAACATGTCTAATAGAAAGTGCTGTTACAAAACGAGAAAGCGGTTTATTTTTACTTTCTTGAATCGAATTATACATATTTGTTGCAGATTTTTCTTTAACTAAATCCAATCTTAAAAAATCATCATAAGTTAATTTATAAAAATCTATAGGAGTTTTTACAAGTTCTAAATCATAAAGTTTTTCAATAATTGATGGTCCAATAAAATCAATATCCATAGCTTCTTTAGAAACCCAATATTCTAATTTTGCTTTGGCTACAGACGGACAATCTGGATTTGAACAGTACAAATTAACCTCTCTTTCACGTTCCACAAGAGGTGAATCACATTCAGGGCATTTATCAGGAGCTTGATAAACAGGAAGATTATTATGTTCAGGTGAATCAACCGCTTTAATAACTTTCGGAATGATTTCAGCGGCTTTTTTAATAAGAACTCTATCTCCAATTCTTACATCAAGTCTTTTAATTTCATCAAAATTATGAAGACTTGCTCGAGAAACAACACTTCCTGCAAGATTTACAGGTTCTAATACAGCAACAGGGGTAACTGCTCCTGTCTTTCCAACGCCCAGCTCTATATCAAGAAGTTTTGTTGAAATTTCTTCCGGCGGGAATTTAAATGCTGTTGCCCATTTTGGCGCTCGAGAAGTAAATCCAAGTTCATTTTGGTAATCAAACCTGTTTACTTTGATAACAACACCGTCAGTTGCATAATCCAAATCAAAACGCTTTGTTTCCCAATCTTTGCAGAACTGAATAGCACCTTCAATATCGTCAACCAATCTTATATTCGGATTAGTTTTAAATCCTAATTTCTTAATATATTGAATCGCATCCCAATGAGTCAGAGGTTGTTCTTTAGCTTTTTCAATAATTGCCGTATAAGTAAACATTGATAAATCACGTTTAGCTGTAATGGAACTGTCTAACTGTCTTAAGGAGCCTGCTGCTGCATTTCGAGGATTTGCAAATACTTTTTCACCTTTTTGTAAGCTTTCTTCGTTAAGTTTTTCAAAAGATGTTTTGGGCATATAAATTTCACCACGAACTTCAACATCAGCATCTTCAAAAAGTTTCAAAGGAATTGCCTTAATTGTTTTAAGGTTTTGTGTAATATTTTCGCCAATAATCCCATCACCACGGGTAACACCTGTTACAAAATATCCGTTTTTATAAGTTAAAGCAATAGCAAGACCGTCAATTTTTAATTCACAAACAAGTTCAACTTTTCCTGCAAATTCTTTTTGAATTCGTTCATACCATTTACGCAATTCATCATCATTGTAAGTATTATCAAGGCTATATAAACGGTATTTATGTTTGTATTCTTCAAATCCGGTACTAATCCCACCCACACGTTGAGTAGGGCTATCTGGAGTAATTAATTCTGGATTTTGTTCCTCCAACTCTTTTAGTTCTGTGAATAATTTATCGTATTCAAAGTCACTAATAAGAGGGTTATCTAAAACATAATAATTGTATGCGTATTTATTAAGCTCATTTCGTAAAAAATCAATTCTTTTTTGCATAAGTTAAAACCCTAATTATCCCTATCATTATCCAAAATACAAACTGAATTTGTGGTCTGAAAAATACTGTATCAACAAATCCATGTATTAAAATTCCTGTTAATGAAATCAAAGCAATGGCAAGATATATTACGTTTGCATTTTTGCGTCTAAAAATATAATTAGCAGCCCTTGAAATATTTACCCCAATAAAACTTATAAACGCAACTAAAGCAAAAACTCCGCTTTCTACTGCTGTTTCAAGATAAATATTATAAGCACTCAATGCATCAAAACCTGTTTTCATATAAAGCCCGTAAATTTCACGAAAATTTTGGTTTCCAACACCAATTCCCAAGAGCCAGTTATCCTTAAACATATCTATGCAAGAATTATAAACATTGAATCTAAAAGAATTAGAACTATCACTTCTCATTGCAAAGATTGAAAAAATTCTTGCTCTCAATGAGGCAGTTGAAATTACAATCATAAAAACAAAAGCTCCAAAAGCCGATGCAACAGTCATAAACAACTTTTTAAATTTAGGTTTTAAAAATTTATAAATAATAAGTGCTAATAAAATAAATTCTAAAAATAATCCGATATAAGCACCTCTACAACCTGTTAATACAATAGAACTAGCAACAAGAAGAAAACAAATAGTTCCAAATAAAGCTGTTTTATAATGCTTATTTATAAGAGGTAAAAACACGAGAGCAAGTGTTGATGGCAAAACCGCAAGCATATAACCGCCAAAAAGATTTGGGTTATATGGTTTTAAAGTACCGTAAACTCTTGTCATAACTTCTTCCGGATTTAGTCTTGACATATCCTGCCAGCCGGAAATTTCTGAAACAGACAGAAAGTTTTGTTTCAATGCAATTATTGATTCTCCAATAGCAGCTATAGCCAACGCTAATAAAATATACTTAATTTTACTTCTATTATCTTTAATATAATGAATGAAGGATACATAAAAACCTAAATAAATAAAAGTTTTAAAAAAACCTTTTAAGCTTAAATAAAAAAGTGATGAACCGGCAACACTTACTATTACTAATAAAAAATATATAAGTAAAAATTTATCAGCTGTTGATAAAGTAAATTTTTCACCAGTTTTTGTTAATAATTTAACAGAAGTAAGAATTATTGCAAATATAGCAAAATATCCGATATTATCAGATTGAGCAAATGTTGATGAAAAAATCACAAGCAATATATTTGCAAATATAAGCCAATCGATTTTTTGTAAAACAAAACTCCTGTCATAAACAGTGCTTAGTCGTCTTTGAAATATTGATAATATGCTATTTAAAAGCATGAATAACCCTCACCCTAACCCTCTCCCTAAGAGAGGAAATCCGCATAATTTGCGATTTAAAAATTTATCCTACCTGATTATTTTCTCCGGCATCTTCAACTTTAACTTCAGTTGTTACTCTGACATCAGAAATTGTTCCGTTGAACTTATATTTTTCGCCTTCCAAAGTAACAGGCAATCCCATTTTGATTTTATTTCCACCAACAACTGCACCATCTTTAGTAATTTTTGCTGTATCAGTAATTGTAACTACAGCATCAAAAATGGCAGGTTGTGCCGGATCCGGAACCAAAATATTTTTAGAAGTTGGTTCGAACGTTTTTCTTGGTTGTGAAGTTACATCAATAACATTTAATTCTGTATAAGGAACATTTCTTATTGTGATAAAAGTCTTATCATTAGCTACAATTGGGAAATTTTCGCCAGTAACAGTCACTCCTCGTAAAAATACTTGAAATGTAATTGGAGAAGTTGCTTCAATTTGTTTGTCTGCTGTTTGTCTAAAATGTTTTGCAGTGTAAATACCAACTAAAAGTGCAATAATTACACCTGTAACAATAATTAAATCAACAATACTAAATTTTCTCATTATAACCTCTCAATTTAAACTTCAACTTCAATTCTATTTGGTGTTGCTGCCAGAATTTCATCAATAGTTGTGGTTGCACACCCAAAATGTTTAACGACAATTCCGGCTGCTATATTACCTATAATGGCAGCATACACAGGTTCTGCTCCTATTGCTAAGGCTAAGGTAAAAGTTGCTGTTACAGTATCACCGGCACCTGTTACATCAAAAACCTTAGATTTATTAAATACAGGAATGTGAGTATATTTATTCCCTCTTTCAATAACAACCATGCCATCTGCTCCGCAAGTAATAAGAACGTTATTTGCATCAGTTTCTACAATAAGTTTATTACCGGCTTTCAAAAAATCTTCTTTTTTATTCAAATAAAATCCAACATGCTTTTGCGTATCAGGTAAATTCGGCGTCATTGAGAATGTACCTTTATAATTATTTAACTCTTTTTGTGCATCAACAATAACTTTTTTAGAATATTTTTTTGCGGTTTCAACAACCTTGTTAATGATATTATTTGATAGAGTTCCAATATGATAATCAGATAATATTACTGCATCAAAATCAGGTATCATTTTTTCTATTTTTTCAATCATTTTTGATTCAGTTTCTGTTGAAATCGGCGCATTTGTTTGTCTGTCAATTCTTACAATCTGTTGTGTTATTGAATGAGAACAAGAACCGGAAATCCTTGTTTTTGTAATTGTTTTGCGTTCCTTATCAGTAATTAAAGATTCACAATCAATTCCGGCTTCATTGAAGGCATTCTTTAAATCATTGGCATGATAATCATCGCCAATAACACCAATGACACTAACATTGCCGCCATTAATTGTCGAAACGTTATGAGCAGCGTTCGAAGCACCACCCAAAATAAAGTTTGTATGCGTATGTTGCAATATTAAAACAGGAGCTTCTCTTGAAATACGTTCTGTATCACCGTAAACCATTTCATCAAGTGCTAAATCCCCAATTACCAGAATTTTAGCATCTCCTAACTTTCTTATTAAACCCTTCAGTTTTTCTACATTAATTTCCATTTCAAACTCTCTTATGATTGCTAATAATCAAAATATCATATATAATGATATCATAAAAATAAAAAGAGAGTTTTAGGAATTATTTCATGGCGGAAGATACTAATCAAAGAGAAAATATATACAGTGCAAATGATCCGTTGGATATAAATGAGTTAGCTTCATTAAATGATGATATTTCGACAGAATTTATTGAGCAATTGCAAAGTCAAGTTGCCCAGAATGCCAGTGAATTTACCGGAAAGCCTGTTTTCTCAGAATCAAATGATTCTGAACTTTTTGAAGAAGTTGAGCAAGAGAATTCTAAAAAAGAAATTAAATTCGATGAAAGTATAGATGATAATTTTATAAAAAAATACAAGGCAAAGTTAAATAAACAAAAAGAAAACATTGCAGAAAAAACTGAAGAAAAAATTGAAGAAAAAGTGCCAGAACCAAAGGAGAAAATTCTTCAACCAAAAGAACAAATAACAGAAGTCCCAAAAGAAGTTACTCCCCAACCGTCTGTGGTTGAAAACAAGTCTTCTGTAACAGTTCCTAACACCGAAATTGGAAATTTGACAAGTGGTAATATTATTGAAAAACCGCTTGAGCAAGACCAAATTGATTATAATGAGAGCTTGGATTTCTTAGATGGAAATGTTAAATATTCAAAATATGTAATTTATATTGATCAGGAAAACACTGAGTTTATAGAAAGCTTGACGGTTAAGGAACGGAAAAATCTTATCAATAGAATTCTCAGAGAACAAGATGATATCGCTATTACTAAAAGACGGCTGGGACTTATTCAAACAATTATAAAGCATACTGTAATTGCGATAATAACAGTGTCTGTATCGATTCCGATTGTTTATTGGACGGTAAATGCCTCTTTAGAAGCATCAATCAATAATTATCGTCGTTCTGAAACAATCTTTAAAACTCTTTATAAAGAAAAAGGAAAGATTAAATCTCCGTTGCAACATTAAGCAGATACTTTTTCTTCTCCAAGAACAGAGTTAGCAATTTTTTCACCTAATTGATATCCACCGATAGATGCTCCAACGAAAAGCAAACCTTTTGCGATTCCAGGTGCGCACTTTAAGCATTTTTTTGTTTCACAAAAATCTTTTATTGCTTTGAGTTGTTTTTCACTAAATAATTTTTTGTACCATCCATCGATATGTTCAGTTTTACCATTTATTGTTACAGGCATTCCAATAAATTCTTTCATTGCATATTCTGATCCAAACATAGTTGTTAATGCAGTAGCCTCTCTAGCTGTTGCATCCAATTTATCATCTGAACCTGCAACTTTTAATGCACCGGCTCCGATAATTACAGGGTTAATATAATTTGCAGTTGTTTTTACGACTTTTCCAACCCCTTTTAAGAATTTATTTTCATTGGATATTCTTTTAAGCTGCTCACTAGCAGACTGAATGCCTTCTACAAACGATTCATCAGTAGTCATAGCGATTGCTTTAGCTGCTCTACCGCCTTTTACAACTTGAGCAGCTGCTATATCCATATTAGCTACGCCAAACAAAGGATTTTTATCCATTGAATCAATACCTTTGGATGCTCTTCTTGCTGAAAAAATAGCGTTTGAAGCAACCATTGGAGTAAATAATGCTATTGATGCGATTCCTGCTGACATTGTTTGACCTTTACACACTGTATTATGACTACATATATATAAAGTAATTTTGTAAACAAAAATTGCTCAAAAAAGGTATTTTTTTACAATTTGTTACATTGTTTTTACTGGTATTTTTGATTTTATCAATATCAATCTTACTGGATTTTTCTCTTTTTTTAGAGTACACTTTTCACGGAGACTAAATTATGACATTACTATATATATATATTACAATTTTTACAATTTATTTTGTTGTTTTAACAATAACATCAATGAAATCTGTTCGAAAAATCCGTGACAAATATACTTCCAAAGATTCTAATCTTTGTGTTGTAGTTTATGCAACCGGAGTTACGGATACTTTGGAAAATCTTATAAAACAGTTAAAGAATCAATCTTATCCAAATCAAAGTTATACAATTTATACAATCTTGGATAAATGTGAAAATGTTTCGGAAGTTACATTGCAAAGTGATTTAAACGTAAATGTTATAAATATAAATAATCTTGAACCAATTGGCAAAAGTCAAGCATATTCAATAATTGCAGAAAAACTTCAAGATATAAAGGATTTGGATGCTTATGTATTTTTGGATTCAAAAAATTATGTTGACTCCGATTTCTTACAGAATGTAAATTATTATTTAACAAAATATCAAGTTTTCAATCCTATGATAAATTATTTGCCACAAGTTGATACATTGACTTTTTGGCAAAACGTAAAATCAGCATACTCAAGATATGTCTATAAATTTATTAATTCTGCACGTTCTCGCATTGGATTAACAAATATACTTAATACAGATTCTTTTGTTATAAAAAAAGATTTGTTGAATAAGATGGCTAGTTTTAAATTTCAGGATATTATGTCTGAAGCAGAGTATACATATAAATTAGCACAAGAAAATGTTAAAGTTGCATTGGTCGAAGATGTACATGTTTATGACAGTATTGAAAAATTCGATTTTAGAATCCCTTCTTTATCAAAAAGATGGAGTTTTGCTTGGTCAAATTTATTAAAACCTCAAAAGTTGATGGCAAGAGAATTCCTTATTTCAATGTTTGCGCCAAACTGGCTGGTTTTTGTGTTTGGTTATATTTTACTTTTAAAACATGCTTATATATTCCCTTTTTGGGTAGGATATTCAACAATATTAGTGACTGCTGTAGTGCTATCTTTAGCTTTTTGTATGAGTTTATTGAATTCTAAACTCTTTTCAAAAGAATATTTGTATTTGTTTGCGTATCCATTGCATTCAATCTGGAGAATGACATATAACATCCCGCTTTTCAGAGGAATCAGAAATATCATTAAACAAACTACCAGAAAACATGTTATTCAGTCTGAAACAGTTAATGTATTTGTTTCAGATGGAAAAACTGATTACCCATGCCAGCTTGTTTTAATTTCTGATGATGGACTTGCAAAAGTAACTTTTGTTAATAAAGGTAAAAGGTACACAACAAAGAATAATCATTTGCGCATGATTGATGCGGTAAGAGAATTGACTGTAAAATTGTCAGATTATGGTTTAACTTTGAAAGTTTGTCAAAGCTGTAAGTATTTTCAACCTCTTGTTGATGGTTCTACAAATATGGTTAAAGGATGTTGTAATTGTCAATTCCAAGGTAGAACTCCTGGAGATATGATTCCGACTTTGATTTGGAACACATGCCCTAAATTTGAAGAACACAATGTCGTAAATCTTTTTTAAATTCTTCAGTTTCGGTTGAAATAAGATTATTTGTTCGTACGTCAATTACCTGAACTAGTCGATATAGACATCATCAACCAGTTTAATTCTAAATTGACTTCCGGCAGGTATTGAAATATGCCCGCCTTTTGAAAAGAACGCACAAATTGGTGATGTAAGAGTGTTTAATCCAAGACAAATTGAACCATAAGCGAGTGGAAACGGAGTAAGAATAAGGGTTGAACTGTCACTACCTAAACCAACTGTAACTCCCCACATTTTGTCAAAAAGAGTTCGTCCCCAATTACCTTTCTTCCATGTCGTTTTAAGGTAAGTTCTGCTACCTTTGATTTTGTTAAAGAATATTTTTTTGTCATTTGCTCTTGTAACATAAGCTGTTATAGGTACTGTTTGTCCTTTGTAAATCATTGAGTAAACTTTAATGACAACCAATCCTCCGTTGCATGTGATTTGAGGTTGATGAGATTCAAGAATCTCTCCATAAAAGACTGTTCCTGCTGGAATATTGTAATAAACGCCGGAAGTGTTACTTTGAGTTGTAAATTTAATTTTAGTACCTTTTCTTTGCCAATCTGAAATTTTAGCTGAATTTGTTACATTGAAAGAGGTTCCGGATTTAACTTTAATGTTTCCTCCTGTATAAGGTTTTGTTTGTGTAACGATTGTATTATTTTTTACATCAGACTGTTTTGTTGAAGAACCTTGATTTACAATGTTTGGCAAAGCTGGTAAGGGTTCTTCTGTAGACTGTTTAGGCGGAGTCGCCTGTATGTTTTTATCAAGAGCAGTGTCTTTAATTTTTACATCTTGAATAAGCTGAGATGGATTATAATTTTTCCTAATTTCATCATCAACCGTTTCATCCAAATCAAATGCAAACCCCTTGCTTGCTAATAATATTAATAATAGAAATGTTAACCACTTATTCACTTCGCCACCTATTTTCTTATTTACAATTTCTCGATTCACTACTCACTAAACTGGATTGCCACTGGAGTAAATACATTTAGCCTGTAGCTAAAACTCCAAGTTTTGAAGTAAAGCTAAAAACGATTTTCCCGCAATGACAAAAATGTAACCTCTTATTTACTTAGTCACCTATTCACTTGTTCACTTTAAATTAATTGTAACAATTTTGTTAAGAACTAGCAAATATTATTTTGTTTTGTTTTATTATAAATGTGTAGACAGAAAAGAAAGATTGGAAACTATGATGAAGATTCATACAACGCAAAATCTGGAATTGTTAAACAGTAAAATCTCAACCAACAAGCCAGAATTAAAAACGAATTACGCACTTTCAGCGACAATGGGCAATCGAATTAGTGCAATGAATCACTCGGATTCTTATGAGCATTCGGTGTCATTTAAGGGGAAGAAGCCTAAAAATGTCGAAAACGCAAAAAAAGTTATTGATATGGCTAAAAAAGGATTAGAAGATATTAAGGATAAGGCTACGCCTGAGGTACAAAAAGGAGACAGTTTTTTAAAGAGCTCCTTTTTTAATGCCTGTTTGAAACTAACAAATAATGAGCCCGTTTTCCAAGCTGTTACAGCTGCTATTATTTGTATATTGTTAAGACCATTAACAATTATGGCATTACCTACTAAAGATGCTAAACCAAAAGATAAAGTAGAAGTTGTTGAAAAAACACCTTCTAACATAGAAACAGACAAAGTAGATGATAAAATAGCAACTCCTTTTGAAAATAAGGATTCTAAAAATAAAGAAAATACTGCTTTTAAAGGAAATTCCGTTTCTTTTAAAGGGAAGCAAAAAGAACATTCTGTAACAAAAACGAATAACATGTATGCATCAGCTCAATCTATTTCTTCAGGGATTGCTGGCGTAATATCTGCGGCAATTATCTCTATTCCAACAAAAAATGGTTCTGATAGAGTTCTTAAAAATCTTCATGAATTTTTAACGGCGGACAATATTAAAAAACTTTATCCTTGGGTAGATAAAAATTCTATTATAGGTAAAAATGAAAAACTTTTACCAATGGATGAATGGAAAAATGTTGACGGATTAAAATTCATTTCAGACTTAAGTGGATGTGAAAAATTGCCAGAATTTAAAAAATTAACAGAAGTATCAAAGGAAACTTTTAAGAAGATTTTAGGTGTAGACATAGATTTTATTTCTCAAAAAGGTAAATCATTTAATGATGTTAAATTAAAAGATGGTAGATCTTTGTATGAAGCTATTCCATTTAATAAATTAGGAATAAAAGTTAAAGAAGAAGGGTTTGGAGATAGCCAAATCTTATTAAGAGATTTGAATAAAGATTATTTAGAAAAACTTATTGCAGATTCTAAAGGTGTAAACGAATGGGGAAATTTGGATATAAACTCTGTCTATGCTGATAAATCTGTAAAAGATTTTAGACATTGGAAAGATGTAGAGGGCAAAGATTGGAAATTAGATTTGGATTCAATTGGAGTATGTTCTGAATTAGAAACTGCTAATTATAGACCTCGTATTTCAGGAGAAAAACGTTTTGACAAAGCAGATCAAGAATGGAAATTTATGGCACACCAAGCAAACGGCATTGATGGCAAATTGGGTACTAAAATTACAAATAAAATGGTAGAAGCGGATGCCAACAATACAGGTCTGATAAAATGCTTAACTTGGCTACCTGATATCACATTTAGAATCCCAATTGCAGTTGGTACAATTGCATTGATACCTTGGGTTCTAAAAAATGTGTTCCATTTGGAAAAAGTAAAGCCTAACACCGAACAACAAAATAACTCAGTAAAAGAAAATGCTGTAGAGAATGTTGAGTCAAAGGAATGTGAAAAAGCTTCTTTTAAAGGAAAAAACAATAACTTAACAAATAACAATGTTTCTTTTAAAGGGAAAACTCCAGATTCTAAAAAAGCGTCTTGGCTAACCAATTTTCTTGCAAAACATTATGGAAAACCTCTCTTAGAATCTGACAAAATGAGAAGTTTCTCAAAATGGTTAACCAAGGTTCCCGGAGATACGACAGAGCACATGGCTGTACTTGGTTCATTAATCCAAAGTAGTGTTTATGTAAATAGAACATTGTCAAATAAAGATTTGGATAATGATAGGAAAAAAACTTTAGCAATTAACCAAGGACTATGTTTTGTAATCCCGACGATTGCCGGTTATACAGTAAACAATGCTCTAGATGATGCTGTAAAAAAAGTAGGTTACAGATACAATGGTTTAATGAACCAAAAAATTGCAAACTTGAAAAATTCTGGAAATGAAGAAGCTGCAAAACAAGCAGAAAAAATTGCTAAAGGACTTGGTAAGAAAATGAAAGGTGTTAGAACATTAGCAAAACTAGCGTCATTTACTCTAATTTATAGATATTTATCTCCAGTATTGGTAACTCCTGTTGCAAACAAATTAGGCGATAAATTCTTTAGTAAAAAAAATGACGAACAAAAAGTCGCATAATTAAATAGTGTATGTATATAAAAGCCGGTTTTAATTTTAAAACCGGCTTTCTTTATATTATAATCATTCTATGGAGCTTTTATTTTTAGACAAAGTTGATTCAACAAACAAGTATGCAAAAGAACACATATCTGAAATTAAAGATATGACTCTTGTTTACACAGATAATCAAACTAACGGGCGAGGACGTTTAGAACGAAAATGGAATTTTACCGGCGGACAAAATATTTACGCAAGTATTGTTCTTAAGCCTTCAAAAGAATTCAAAGAAGTTTACTCAAATCTTACGCAATATTTGTGTTTAGTTTTGTGTGAAGTATTTGAAGAGTACAATATTACCTCCAAAATAAAATGGCCTAATGATATTAAAGTTAACGGCAAAAAGATTTCAGGAATTCTTGCGGAAGCTGTTTCGTCTTCAAATGGATTAGAAGGATTGGTTTTAGGTTTTGGAATTAATCTAAATTGTGACAAAAAGCTTATGGAAGAAATTAATCAGCCGGCAACATCTTTGAATCTTGAAACAGGCATGGAAATTGATAGGGATATCTTTTTAAAAAAGGTTATTGACAAGTTTTGTT
>CAZHEI010000035.1:0-15110 GCA_964531425.1 uncultured Vampirovibrio sp.
GTTTTTTGAGAATTGGCTCTAATTGTAGCCAAATTTATAATATTGTTCTGCTTATTAAGCTGAGAATTATAAAGGTATTCGTTATTGTTATCGTTAATATTGTTAAACATTAGACCCTAATCCCCCTCTATTGTCCTATACTATTATTGTATATTTTTTTTATTTTGTTATCAACTGTTTAGAGGATATTTTTAAAAAGAGGATGTGGAAAAAGTCGAAAAATGACAATTTTTCAGCAAATTCAAGTTTATATAAAAAGGTACTTGATATGTGAGTCAAGTACCATTAAATAGTATAGTTTTATAAAAAGATTGTTGTGTGTGTTATTTTAAATTTTTATTTAAGCTAGCTTTTAATCCTTTTGCTAAATCGTGACGACCACTCTTTTCATAAATAGCAGTCATTGATTCAAGAAATTTCAAGTTATCAATATTTGGATTTGATTGATTTACCGGAGCCATATTAACCGGTGTTGTCATTTTTTTAACTTGTGGTTTTGCAATTGTCGCTGCTTGAGTTTGCACTGGTCTGCTTACAGATTGTACCGGTGTAAAATCTTGAACAGGTTTTGAAGCATAATTTCTCAATCTAGGATTATGAAACTCAACAGGAGCTTCTTCATAAGGATTTCTATTTTCTTTTTGATATGCATTTAGCCCATAATGGGTCGCAAATTGACGTTCTGCTTGCACTTGTTGCGCAGCCGGTGAATTTTTATAAAGATTAATTTCTCTATCAGTTAAAGATTGTGATAAACCAATTTTCATTTCAGGTTCTCTGCGTTTGAATAATCTTAGTACAGCAAATGCCAACAATCCGATTAAACCGAAAGAAATAGTTTTGTTTACCGTATCAGAAGCTGTACTTTCATCAATAGAGTCTTTAACAGAAGCTACTGTTGAAGAAGCTTTTAATCTGTTAAATAAAGAAGAAGTTTTTGCATCCTCTAAAGATTCATTATAAATAGGTGCGTAACTTTCTATTGGATTATTTAACTTTAAATTCTTAGTTGAAGTTTTTACAGGTGCAATAGGTGCTGTAGCTACCAATGCATCAAAGGTCACGGTTGATGCTGCTGCATTGTCTGCTTGAAAGAATATTTTTATACCGTTTCCTTGTGGTTCGACCATAACGGTATCAACATTTGATACATTATTATAAATTGTATTCAAAGTTTTAGAAGCTCTTATGTCTTTCATTGTCAAAGTTATTTTATTAGAAGCTTCTACTGATTTTTTAACATCTACGGCTTTATCAGAAGTTAAGACGATATTATATGTATCCTTAACCGGTTCAATTTCTATTGATTGCAAAACATTTTCATCAGCAAAAGCCGTTAATACTGAAAACATCATGCCAAATAACAACAATACTCTTTTCATAAAACTCTCTCTCCCTTGACACTATAGTACAGGTTCAGCATGTCCATGACATCAATCAGAAGATTAAAGTTTATATTGACCATTCGGTCTATTGGTTATAGATGGTTGGATAAGAATTCTATTAAATCTTGTACTTTATATTGACCGAAAGAATAACTTCTTAGTGCTATTTCACACCCCAAACAAGAGGTTAGAACCCTTTTTACACCAGTGTCACAGATATTCTTCCTTTTTGAATCAAATACTTTTGTCATAATTTTGTACTCTTTGATTTTGGAAAGTCCATTTAAGCCACAACATTTATCAAAATCTTTCATCTCAATATATTCAAGATTTTTTGTGTTGTTTAAAATCCAGTCTACGTCGTCAAAATTTTCAATATTGCAAGGTTTGTGATAAGTCACACTAATAGGGCTTTTTAACTCCAAATTTTTATTATTTTCTCGTATATAAGAATAAATATTTTTAACTTCAACTTTTTTGAGGAGTTCTAAATCCTCTTTTGAAATATCAGAAGCCCATTTTATGTAGTCTTTAAGCGATTTTTCACAACTTGCACAAGTTGTAACAATATCTGTTATATTGTATTTTTTTAAAATTTTAAGATAACTTTTTATAGAATTATTAAATTCGTTCAAATCTCCTCTTGTAAAATACGGAATACCACAACAATGAAATTGTGGATTAATCACTTCAATTTCTAATGAATTTAAGATTTTTACTACAGCTTTATCGCCTTTTAATTTACTTCCGCAACCACCGAAATAAAGAACTTTTTTTGAAAAAGATTTTGATTCTGTCGGACGGATGAAGGTTCTTGTTATTCTTGGTAATAATCCAAATATAAAATATTTTTGGAAGAATGTTTTAATTTTTTCTAGCGGATGGGATTTAAAATACTCTGATTTTGCAGATACAATTACATCTACTACATTTATTCCGGAAGGACAAAATTTTGAACAAGCTCCGCATTTTAGACACAAATCCAAGTAACGATTTATCGTTTTTGTAATTCTTAATTCGCCATTAAGAACCCCTTGTAGCATAACAAATTGACCCCGAGAAACCGTACAGTCACTGCCTGTTATTTTATAAATCGGGCATTCTGCCTGACAAAGTCCGCATTTTGAACACTTATGAATATCTTCTTTAAAATCAATGAGTTGTTTCATAAGGATATTGTAACATATAAAATTAGTTGCAATTAGAGAGAATAAAAATAGAACTATTGCATTTTATTTTTATAGTAGTAGAATAAATTATGGACATAAAGTGTAATATTAACCCTTATTATTTTAATACATCGTCCCCGCTTGAGGCGACCCGTTTTCGAGGTGTGTATGCGAATGCGAGAGTTGCTGAGCAAGTAGGTGCGTGTGTGTGCTCAGGGATAAAAGAAAATATAATTGCGGATGAATTTGTGAGAAGACCGGTTGCGACGAAAAGTGCGACCGGTCTTTTTGGTTTCATTACAAAAGGCATAAGTGCGATTTCAAATTATGCACACAATTACAAAAAGAACTTGAAACATACTTACGATCACAAAATTATTTTTGGATTAATAGAAAAAGAACTTTTCGGATATAATTCAATTGACAGTATAACTCATGATTTAGACAAACTTGTTTTATATTCTATTGGATTTCCAAAATCTTTTGTATCATCTTTCCACAGAAAACATTCCGTTCATCACACTGAAAGTGGTAAAAAAATGAATCTTAGAAGTATGCTTTGTGATAACATTGCATCTTCTCCTGAATTCAAACCTGAAAAAAAGAAATCTTTGAGAGATTATTATACTTCCAGCAAAGAATTGCAAAATGTAAAAGGTTTTGGAGAATTGCTTAAAAAGTATAATTACGGAGAAAATCTGAATTTTGATTCAATAAAAGCGAAAAAAGAAGAGTCTCTTTCCGGTCAAAAAGGTTTTCTTAGTATTGCTGTAAAATCATTAGCTTTATTATTTACAAGTGTAAAATCTCCTATTTTATAATAAAATATAAAAAAAGAGGTTTATTATGACAGAGATATTAGGAAAAATTCATTCTATTGAAAGTTGTGGAACAGTTGATGGTCCGGGAATAAGATTCGTTGTATTTACTCAAGGTTGTCCTTTGCGTTGCCAATATTGCCATAATCCTGACAGCTGGGAATACAATACTGACAATTTAATGTCTGTAGAAGAAATCCTTAAACAATACGACGGAGTTAAGGAATTTTGTACAGGTGGGATTACTGTAACAGGAGGAGAACCTCTTGTGCAAACCGAATTTGTTACAGAGTTATTCAAACAAGCTCAAGGGAAGGGCATACATACAGCTTTGGATACATCAGGATTATTATTTACACAACAAACAAAAGATAAAATTGATGAACTTTTGAAATATACATCTCTTGTAATGCTTGATATTAAGCACATTGATGATGAGGGACACAAAAAGCTTACAAAACATTCAAACAAAAATATTTTAGAATTTGCAAAATATCTTTCTGAAAAAAATATTCCAACATGGATTCGTCACGTAGTGGTTCCGGAAATTACTTATAAAGAAGAGTATTTAAAACGATTAGGAGAATTTCTTGCGACTCTAAAAAACGTAAAAGCACTTGATGTATTACCATACCATGATATGGCAATACCCAAATATGAAAATTTAGGTATTGAATATCCGCTAAAAGGAGTTCCACCATTAACACACGATGAAGCATTGAATGCACGAAATATAATTGTTCAATCAATAAAACATGCAAGAGGATTGGTCTAATAGTACAGGCAAAGTTTGTTGCTTGAATTCTTAGAATGGAAAATTATACAGGTCAAGTTTTTACATTTGCCCCGTAATAATGTTGAACTAGTAGTTAATAGCTTCGTTCTTCTCTTGATTTTAGCGCATGTTGGTTCTATAAATAAATAATAAGAAGTTAGACTTTATATAAATTCGGGGACGTATGGAATATTTAATTTTATCACTTTTAATATTAATTTTTGGTGCAGTTTTAGTTCTTTTTGTAAAAGAAGAGTTTAAACTGAAAGTTTGTTCAATATGTACATTTATGGCATCGGCAACGGCTTTGTTTCCGGCATTTTATGTTTTTAAGGAAGGTCAAGCGTTAAATACTTCAATTCAGTTATCTCCTATTTTTGGAGAAGTTACTTTGGAAATTGATGTTTTAACAGCTTTATTTGTAGCAATAATTTCTATAATGAGTTTCTTAGGAATTATTTATGCAAATGGTTATATAAAACCCTATTTAAATAAAAATAAAAATCTTTCTTCTCATTGTTTCTTTTTGATGCTCTTAATTGCATCTATGATTGGTGTGACTGTTGCCAGAAACGGATTATTTTTCCTTGTGGTTTGGGAATTGATGTCACTGTCTTCTTTCTTCCTTGTAATTTTTGAAGGAGACAAAAAAGAAGTTTTAAAAGCCGGTATAAAGTATTTGATTTATATGCATTTATCTGTAATATTTATCATTGCAATGTTTGCTTTGTTAACAAATGCAGCTGACAGCTTTGATTTTAAATCTTATGCAGATGTTATTACGCAAAATCCTCATCTTGCCAACATTGTTTTTATACTTGGTTTTATAGGTTTTGGAATTAAAGCCGGTTTTGTACCGTTCCATAACTGGCTACCGGATGCCCATCCCGCAGCACCATCTCATGTTTCAGGTATTATGTCCGGTGTTATGATAAAAACGGGAATTTATGGAATTTTAAGAACTCTTCTTTTAATTGGTGTTCCAACAAAAGGCATTTCTTATTTTGTATTAACAATTGCTACAATTACTGTTTTATATGGGGTTTTGTATGCAATTACTCAACATGACATAAAAAGACTGCTTGCATATTCTTCAATAGAAAATATTGGAATTATTGGAGTAGGTATTGGTGTTGGAATGTTAGGATTGGCTTATGGAAATCCAATAGTTGCAACATTTGGATTCGCAGGTGGTTTATTACATATTCTAAACCATTCTATATTTAAAGAATTGTTATTCTTTACTGCTGGGAGTGCATATTTAAAAACTCATACAAGAAATATGGAAACTCTTGGTGGGCTCCTTAAAAAAATGCCGTACACAGGTTTAATGTTTATCGTTGGTAGCGTTGCAATTGCAGGATTGCCACCATTCAACGGGTTTATTAGTGAAATTTTAATATATGCCGGCATGTTGTTGGGAATTCCTGCTAGTGAAATAAATTTGTTTATAGTTTTAATTATTGCGATTGCTGCTCTTGCTCTTGCAGGAACAATGGCTATTGTTTGTTTTTCTAAAGCATCAGGAATTATGTTTTTAGGAGAAGCTCGAAGTGATAGAGCTCGTAATGTCGAGTCAGATGTTGAGCGTGTAATGCTACTTCCAACGGGAATTTTAGCTTTTGCAGCATTTTTAATAGGAATGTTCCCTCAGTATGTAATAGCATTGGTGTTATCTCCTGTATCTCAATTCGTAAGAGGAGAACAAACTCTTGAATTGTTGAAATCAGTAGTATCACTGGTACAAACTTTAAGCTGGTTCTTCTTTATATTCTTAATGATTATAATTGCTGTTTTTGCAATAAGATTATTAATTAATAGAAACTCAAAAGAGCATACAACTTGGGGGTGCGGATACGACAAACCAAACAGCCACATTCAATACACACCGTCATCCTATGATAATTTATTTGTTTCAACTTTAAAACCTTTATTCAAAAGAATTTCTCATATTAAAAAGCCTAAGGATTTATTTCCTAAGGAAGCTTATTTTGAGTTAGAAATTGAAGATATTGAAGAAGCGTATATTGTTGAACCAATTATTAGATTAGATGAAAAAATACTTGCGAAATTTGAAAGAATCCAAAACGGAAATATGCAACAATACATTTTGTTTGGGTTGATTTTCCTTGTTGTTGTAATTGCCGGATTGATTGTTTTTGGAGGTTAAATTAAAAATGTTTGTAACTGTACTTAATATATTAATATTGTTAATTGCTCCGTTTTTTATGATTGGTGTAATCAAAAAAACAAAAGCTTTTTGGGCTGGTAGAAAAGGTGTAAGTATTTTTCAACCGTTGTGGGATTTCTTACGCTTAATGAAAAAAGATGCAGTTTACAGCACAACAACATCTTGGGTGTTTAAGTTTGCTCCTATCGTTGGATTTGCATCAGTTATATTTGCATCATTGTTTGTTCCACTTGCAACAGGTCAAGCAATTATTGATATGCAATTTTCGTTCATAATATTTGCGTATGTATTAGGACTGGGTAAGTTCTTTTCCTTGTTGGGAGCACTTGATACAGGAAGTAGTTTTGAGGGAATGGGCGCATCAAGAGAAGCTTGTTTTTCAACAATAGTTGAACCTGCATTTTTTATTGCAATGGCATCTATTGCGACATTAAGTCAAAACTACAGCTTTGATAGCTTTAAACATATTTTAAACGGAGCCGGTGTTTACGGCTATTTGATTATAGCTCTTGCTGTAATAACTTTATTTATAATGCTTTTGATTGAAGGTTGTAGAGTTCCGGTAGATGATCCGACTACGCACTTGGAATTAACAATGATTCATGAAGTAATGATACTTGATAATTCAGGAGTTGATTTAGGCTTCATAACTTGGGCATCAGCTATTAAAATGTTTTTATTTGAAGCTTTGATTGCAAATTTGATTATACCGATTGGTTTACCACTTAGTTTGTCAATGGTTCTATTTTTAGCAATTGTATTTTTACTTGCGATTGTAATTGGTACTGTTGAATCAGCATTTGCAAGATTTAGAATGACTCACGTTTTTGAGTTCATTTTTATTATGTCAATAACTGCGCTTTTAATATTGGCACTTGTAACTTATAGATTATATGGGAATTAATTATGGAAAATATTTTTATAATTTTATTAGGGTTATCAATGATTTATATAGCTTCCACAAGTCGATTGGCAGCACATGTTAATATGCTTGTTGCTCAAGGTTGGTTGTTGTTCTTTGTTTGTTTTGCCGGTTTTGCAAAAGAACCTTGGTTTGATTTTTCAATTTTTAGTAGCAAAGAATCTTTAATCGCAAATTCTGCACACATTTTGGGGCTTTTGTTTGTAATATTTGAAACTTTAATCATAAAAGCTTATGTTATTCCTTGGTTTTTGAAAAAAGTTATTAAAAAAACTCAAGCTCATAGAGATACAGATGCAAATATTCCACATTTTTATTGCCTTGTAATCTCAAGTTTAATTTTGTTTGCAGGATTTTTAACAGCAAATATTGCAATTCCTGAATTCAAAATAATTAATCCGATGTACTTTGGAACTTCTCTTGCAATCATTATTACAAGTTTATGGCTAATTACTATTAAACATAAAGTTTTATCAAATGTTATCGGATTTATTACAATGGAAAACGGGATTTTCTTGCTTTCACTCGCTGTAGCAAAAGAAATGCCTGTTATAGTAAATCTTGGAGTTTTATTGGATTTATTCATCGCAGTATTTATACTTGGTTTACTTGTTCATGAAATTAATCAAGAATTTCATGACTTGGAAGTTTCACATTTATCAGATTTAAAGGATTACGAATATAATGATTAATTTAATTTTATTATTTCCATTTCTTGCGTGTTTAATGCTTTGTTTATTTAAAAAAGATTTTTTAAATACTTGGTTATTGAATATTTATGCGCTTTTGCATGTGACAGTTTCAACAGCGGCTTGCTTGGGGAAAGATTTGTTACCGGCAATTCAGCCATGTTCATTTTTTGCTATAAATAACAGAAATGTCGTTTTTCTTGCAATAATGTCAGTTGTATTTTTAGCGGTTGCAGTTTATAACAATGGTTATATTAGAGATGAAAAAGTTGATTCAAAAAAATTAAGACATTATACTTATATGGTTTTATTTTTTGTTTTATCAATGACCGGAGCTATTTTAAGTACAAATCTTGGTGTAAGTTGGGTATTTATTGAAGGTACAACCTTAGCAAGTGCGTATTTAATTTATTTTCATAAAACAAAACATTCGATTGAAGCAGCTTGGAAATATGTATTTATTTGTTCAATCGGGATTGCATTAGCATTTGTCGGCATTATCCTTTTAACATTTGCAACAGGAAGCTTGGACTCTTTGTATTTCCAAGATTTATATGCAAATGCTCAAGCTTTTGATAAATTTTGGTTAAAACTTTCATTTGTATTTATAATGTTTGGTATTGGTACAAAAATGGGATTGGCTCCTGTACATTTTTGGCTTCCGGATGCTCACGCAGAAGCACCTTCACCAATAAGTGCACTACTGTCAGCAACGCTTTTGAATTCAGCCTTTTTGATGATTTTGAATGTTTTTGGAATAATGATTGCAGCTAATTGTGACAGCTATGCAAGAATAATGATGCTTGCAATGGGATTTTTATCTTTGTTCATAACAGCAGTATTTGTTTACCATATTAATAATTACAAACGTATGCTTGCATATTCTTCGATTGAAAATATGGGAATATTGATAATCGGACTTGCTTTAGGCGGGATTGGTGCGGTTGCAGCGATTTTGCATCTTATTGGGCATTCGCTGATTAAAGCATCTTTCTTCCTAACTTCAGGTAATTTATTAAAAATATATTCATCAAAGAAAATTAAATCTGTTACAGGTTTATTAAGTGTTGATGAAAAAACAGGCTGGCTATGGATATTATCTTTCTTAGGAATTGCAGCATTTCCGCCATCAGTACTTTTTATAAGTGAATTTATGATTGTTAAAACTATGTTTGCACAACATAAAATTATTCTTTGTGTAGCATTTTTGCTGTTATTAACCATTGTTCTTTATGGTTTGGCAAAGGCTGTTTTGAAAATGAGTTTTTCTCCTGTTGCAGAAGAGAAAAAGTCAGAAGTTTTAGCACAAGTTAAAACTATCGGTTGGACTATGTATGTTCCACAAATACTTATGCTTATAGTAGCATTTGTACTAGGTGTTAATATGCCGGAATCTCTGG
Organism: uncultured Vampirovibrio sp.; assembly: GCA_964531425.1. GTDB lineage: Bacteria > Cyanobacteriota > Vampirovibrionia > Gastranaerophilales > Gastranaerophilaceae > CAG-196. The sequence goes on from CAZHEI010000035.1 coordinate 9,350, forward strand.
TAAATTTAATTAATAATACGGTTTTAGGCTTTTAGGAGTGGTTTTTAATATGAATTGGTTAATTACAGAAAATAATAAACGAATAAATTCAAATGATATTCCAACTGTTTCTTTGGAAGAGATAAGAACAGATTTTGGTAACTTAAACTATCGCTTAATCGGATTTTTTGGAAAACAAGAGTTTGAAAATGTTCGACTTTATGTTGTTCTTGCAGATGATAAAGTTGGCAGAATTTATGTAACTTCGTCTTTGTTTTATCCTGATGTAAAATCTTATGAATCATTTACATCAACTTACTCTCAATTTCACAATTTTGAAAGAGAATTTTATGAAGAATTTGGGATTGAACCATTGAATCACCCTTGGTTAAAACCATTAAGACAAAATCAAGACAAATATCCTTTTTTTGAAATGAAAGGAGATGAAGTCCATCAAGTTGCAGTTGGACCAATTCACGCAGGTGTAATTGAACCGGGGCATTTTAGATTTATGTGCCATGGGGAAAAAGTTTATGATTTAGAAATTATGCTTGGTTACCAACATAGGGGAGTTGAAGAAATATTTCTCAAATCAAAAAACTTCAATAACAGATTGGCTGAGTCTGTTTGTGGAGATTCTGTAATTGCTTATAATATGGCTTATTCTCAAACAATGGAGGCTCTTTGTGGTACTGTAATTTCTCAAAGAGCTCAATTAATCAGAAGAATAGCTCTTGAAATGGAAAGAATGGCTATTCATATAGGAGATTTAGGCGCAATTGCCGGTGATATTGCTTACCAAATGGGAGCTTCAATTTTCGGAGTAACAAGAACTCTTGTTATTAATACAATGCTTGAAATTTCAGGCAGTAGATTTGGAAGAGGGTTACTTGAAGTTGGCGGAGTAAATTTTGATATTGATAAACAACTTTCTGATAAAATTGTTAAAATGCTGGATGAAGTAGCCAAAACTATTGATAGAACAACAAATGTAATGCTAAGCTCTCCAACAGTTATTTCAAGGCTTGAAAGAACCGGTGTTGTTAGTACGGAAACAGCGAAAGCATTAGGAGCTGTAGGAATGGCAGCAAGAGCTTCCGGTGTTGATATTGATTCCAGATTTGATTTGAATGATAAATATTACACATCTTTAGATGTTGTAAAACCATTCAAAGCAACTGGAGATGTACATTCTCGTTTTAAACTACGTTATAAAGAAATTAAACAATCAATGAAAATTGTGAAAAAACTTTTAAAACAATTGACAGAAACATCCGGAGAAATTAAAGTTCCGGTAAATAATATTTTAGAAAATAATTCTTTTGTAATATCTGTTGTTGAAGGTTGGAGAGGAGAAGTTGTTCATATTGCCTTAACCGGAGCGAATGGAGAACTTTTACGCTATAAAATGAAAGACCCGTCATTTAACAATTGGTATATGCTTGCAATGGCTGTTAGAAACAACGGAATATCTGATTTTCCACTTTGTAATAAGAGTTTTAATTTGTCGTATTGCGGAAATGACTTGTAGTGCTACGCACGTAGATATATGGTCGGAACACATTGATTGTGACTACAAATCAAATTTATATTTACAAGTGTTCCTTAAAGAGAGACTACCAGATAAAAGAAAAGTAAGTAGGTTGGCTTTACTAAGCCAACAACATTAAAAGGAAAGATAATAATGTTAGAAACACTTAAATTAAAATATTTTCAAGGAAAACAATACATACCTGATATTAAAAATGCTCCAATGCGAAGTCAATTCAGAGGATTCCCGATTTTAAAAAATGGGATTGTAAATGAATCAGTTTGTCCGACCGGAGCATTAAAAGCGAATCCTTTATCTATTGATTTAGGTAAATGCACTTTATGTGGAGCTTGCAAAGGCGAGTGTATAGAATTTAGTAATTATTACAAATTATCTTCTACACAACGTGATTCATTGGTTATTACTGAAGGAATGACGCCGGAGGATTATGAAAAAATTGCAATAAAAGCAAGAAAAGAAATTCGTAAAGTTTTTGGAAAATCCTTAAAATTAAGACAAGTTTCAGCAGGTGGTTGCAATGGCTGTGAAATGGAATTAAATGCTTGTTCAAACTGTAATTTTGATATGGGAAGATTTGGAATTGATTTCGTTGCATCTCCAAGACACGCAGATGGATTAGTTATAACAGGTCCTATTACAGAAAATATGGCTTATGCGTTGGAAGATTGTTATAAATCAACTCCTGACCCTAAAATTGTTATTTTAGCAGGTGCTTGTGCAATTTCCGGTGGAGTTTTTCAAGAATCAACAAAACTTAACCGTGAATTTTTGGAAAAACATCCAATAGATTTATATATTCCAGGGTGTCCAATTCATCCGTTGACGTTTATTAATGGCATGTTGGAATTTATTACTAAAAAAGATTGATTATTGCAAAATAAAAAAAATTATTGTATAAATAAATACGAATAATACAGTAATGGAGAGTATTAGAAGATGAATGAATATCTAAAAAGAGTAATTGAACAAATTGAAACAAAGAATCCGAATGAACCTGAATATTTACAAGCTATAAAAGAGGTTTTATCAACGGTTGAGCCAATTTTGGATAGACATTCCGAGTATGAAAAATTAGCAATTTTGGAACGAATAACTGAACCTGAAAGAATTATTACATTCAGAGTCCCTTGGATTAATGATAAAGGTGAAGTAATTGTAAATAGAGGATTTAGAGTACAATACAGCTCCCTTATTGGACCTTATAAAGGCGGTTTGAGATTTCATCCAAGCGTAAACCAAAGTATTATGAAGTTTTTAGGATTTGAACAAATTTTTAAGAATGCATTAACCGGTTTGCCAATTGGCGGTGGCAAAGGGGGAAGTGATTTTGATCCAAAAGGAAAATCTGATAACGAAATCATGAATTTTTGTCAAAGCTTTATGACAGAACTTTATCGGCACATTGGACAAGATGTTGATGTTCCTGCCGGAGATATTGGGGTTGGAGCTCGTGAGATTGGATACTTATTTGGTCAATACAAAAGAATTAGAAATGCCTATGAAGGCGGAGTTTTAACAGGGAAATCTATTTGTTATGGTGGCTCACTGGCAAGAAAAGAAGCTACAGGATATGGACTTGTGTTTTATGTTAGAGAAATGCTTAAAGCTCATCAAAATAGTTTTGAAGGTAAAACTGTTACAATTTCAGGTTCCGGTAATGTTGCAATTTACGCAGCAGAAAAAGCTATTGCTAATGGGGCAAAAGTTGTTGCAATGAGCGATTCCAACGGATGTGTTTATGACCCTAAAGGAATTGATTTAGATTTAATCAAACAAATTAAAGAAGTTGAACGAGGAAGAATCCGTGAATATCTTAAAAAACATTCTGATGCAGTTTATACAGAAAAAACAGGTGCTGATTCTCCTATTTGGGAGATTAAGTCGGATATAGCGCTTCCTTGTGCAACGCAAAATGAAGTTACTTTAAACTCGGCAAAAAAACTTGTAGAAAATGGGGTTGTTGCGGTTGGAGAAGGCGCAAATATGCCTTGTACACAAGAAGCAACTGATTATTTCTTAAAAAAAGGTGTTCTTGTTGCACCTGCAAAAGCTGCAAATGCTGGTGGAGTTGCGACTTCTGCTATAGAAATGTCACAAAACAGCATGAGGTTTTATTATACATTCGAAGAAGTTGAAGCTAAGCTTGAAAGAATTATGATTAATATTTTCAATTCTTGCAAGGAAAATGCTGAAAAATATGGTTGTGCAGGGAACTACGTTGCAGGTGCTAATTTAGCAGCATTTAGCAAACTCGCAGAAGCAATGGTTGCTCAAGGAATTGTATAATCGGCTAATTTTTGAGTTTGAAGACATTTCTTATAAAAATGCCAAATTCATGGTGATTATAAGCAAAATTTTGATTTGTGAAAAGTAAAGGTCGGGTTCAAACCCGACCTCTTTACTATTTACTTACCTGTAAACTTATTTAAGTGTATGGACTATCCCAAGGACCATAACCACTATACCTATTCCAAATGTCCTGAAAATCAAACTCGACTCCGCTATCATAATCATCGTCGTCATAATCGTAACCTGTGTTTGTTTTAATAGGTTCTTCTTCATGGTAACCCGCAAAATCATTAAACCATCCTTTTAACTCGTTACATAATTGATATGTAGACTTCTTGGGAGTTGTTGATGACAAATCTAATAAATCAGCGGTTAATTCTTTATTCCTTACTGTAGGAGGCTCTGTATTATAGTTTTGAACATTACAAAATATTCTATCTGCAACTCCTGCCAGCTTAGACTTTTCTCTTTTGAAACTTACAATAAAATCTTTAAAACATTCTTTATCAAAGTGTGCCTGCGTATCTTTAACAATATTTACTAGAGATTCAATTGAGAAAGCCGGAAGATTGGTTACTTCTCTTTGTACTGCATTTAAGAATGCATCTTTACCCACTAGAGCTTTGAAAGATTGTTGTTTTTTATTTACACCTACACTAGGTGAGTATCCACCAATTGCTGAAATATTCATACACATACTCCTTTCAATAGACCAAGGTTATTATAACATGGGTAAATTTTATGTCAATAATATCGTAGTAGTTTGATTTTATTTTGTAAAGTTCATAGAGTGTAATTTTTGTACCATGTAAAGTTTACAAACTATTCATTAAAAAGCAGTAGTGTAGGGTGCAATTTTTTGCACCGAATTCAAAATGCTCAAATTGGATGGTGAAATAACTCATGATTTTTGGAAAACTCAAAATGATAAATGGCAAAATGAAAAAGACAGGCTCAATATTCAACTTGATGAAATAAATAGATTAGATAAAGAATTTTATGCTAAAGCAGACATTTTACTCGGCTTTACAGACAATGCGTATGAATATTTTTCAAAGGGAAATGTTGCTCAACGAAGAAGAATTTTAGAAATAATCAGCGAAAAAATCACTTATAAAGACAAAGTATTTAACATAGAACTGAAACCTGTATTTAAAACTATCGTTGAAAATCAGTATATTTTGAACACTAAAAACGCCAACAATCGAACTCCGGAAACAGGCATTAAAAAAGGGCTTGAAACCAATTCAGACCCTAATAATAGAAAAAACTCCCCAGGTTGGACTCGAACCAACAACCTACCGGTTAACAGCCGGTTGCTCCGCCATTGAGCTACTGAGGAATATTTCAGCTTTTATTAAGTTTTGAGTGAAAGCTCTTAACTCCCACAACTTATATATTATCAAATAATTTTTTTTTGTAAAGAGGGAATTTTAAAAATTCTTATTTTTGGTCTAAAAATGACTATTTTATCCGTAAAATTGGTAACGTATGTTTCAATAAATATCTAATTAATAACTCAACAGATTTATTTTTGAAGATAAATTTCGTAAATTTTCATATTTCTTTACTTAAATCCGCATAAAGATTGACACTGAATCATGTTCGTCTTACGATTAGGGTACTCTAGTCGAAATTTCTGCCGGATTTGACGGCTCAGAGGGTGGGGTATAGAACCCAGCTGAAATAGAAACTACAAACAAGATGTTTTTATTTATGCAGGATTTCTTAAATCGCTCACAAAGTGTTTTTATTGAAAAAGAAATATAAGTAGCCGGAGAATAATTGAAAAATTGGCTAATCCATAACAACTTATTTTCCCATTAACTTATTAACTTATTCATTTAAAACAAATAGAACTACAGAATAGGTAAAAGGAGACTAAGTTATGCCTACAATTAACCAGCTTGTACGTTCAGAACGTAAAAAGCTTACAGACAA
>CAZHEI010000036.1:0-14961 GCA_964531425.1 uncultured Vampirovibrio sp.
ATGATGAAAGAGAACAAACTCTTAACCAGTTGCTTGTTGAAATGGATGGATTTGACGAAAATACAAATATAATTATTCTTGCAGCAACAAACAGACCTGACATTTTAGATAATGCTTTGTTGCGACCAGGAAGATTTGACAGACAAATTGTTATTAATAAACCTGATGTTTTGGGTAGAGAACAAATTTTAAATGTTCATGCTAAAAATAAACCGCTTGCAAAAGATGTTGAAATTAAGGTTCTTGCAAAACGTACTCCAGGGTTTACTGGGGCTGATTTGCAGAACTTGTTGAATGAAGCTGCGCTTTTAGCAGCTCGTCATAATAAGGCAGAAATTGAAATGCCTGATATTGAAGAAGCTATTGATAAGGTTATGGCAGGTCCTGAAAAGAAAAGCCGAATAATTTCTGATGAAGAAAAAGAAAATACTGCTTACCATGAAGTTGGACACGCATTACTTGCAAAACTTCTCAAAAATTGTGATCCGTTGCATAAAGTGTCTATTATTCCTCGAGGAATGGCTCTTGGAATTACGCTAACCTTGCCGGAGAAAGACCATTTGACTATGAGAAAACAACAATTGTTAGATAGAATAACAATGATTCTTGGTGGTCGTGTTGCAGAAGAACTTATTTACGGCAAAGATAATGTTACGACCGGAGCTTCAAATGATTTAGAAAAAGTTTCAAATCTAGCAAGAAGTATGGTTACAACTTACGGAATGAGCGATAAAATGGGGAATCTTGCTTATGGCAAGGAACAAGAACATATCTTTATGGGTAGAAATTTTGGAAATACAAGAGATTTTTCTGAAGAAATTGCTGCTGATATAGATAAAGAAATTAAGAAAATTGTTGATGAACAATATGAACAAGCTAAACAATTGTTAAATGATAACAAGGATATGCTTGAATATATTGCGAAACAACTTCTTGAAAAAGAAACTCTTGATGAAAAAGAGTTTGAAGCAATGATGAATGAAGTTCGTTCAAAAAGAACTTTTGATGATTGGAATTAAATAGACTTACTATTAGTAACGCTATTAAAACAAAGGATATAAAAAATGGATAGAGATGAGTTAATTTTTAGAGAATACAAATTATATGCAGAACAGAAAGAAAATTTTATAGATAGGAATTTCAAGACAAACAGATTTTATATGATTTCGTTTGTTGCAGTAATTTTTGCTATGATTTTTACAGGAAATGTAGTATTTATGACAAAATTGAGTGCAACACTGGTATTTTCACTTGTTGGGATTGCGGTTTGTGCTCTTTGGTGGATGAACGTTGATTCTTATAATACGTTAATCAAGGTTAAATATGCTAATGTAATTGAAAAACTGGAAGAAAAACTTCCAGTTAAGCCTTTTACGGATGAATACGAAGGTATTCAAGAATTTAAAAGTAAAAAAGTGTTTATGTTTTCTGATATTCAGAAATTAATTGCTGTAATTGGAGCATTATTCTTTTTTGCAGTATTTGTAAGTGAAGTTTCACCAATAATTGTAAAATTGATTGAAAAAATTGTTTCAATTTTAGGAATCGTAAAAGGCGGAATTTAAAAGGAATACAGTGTTAAAGTATGAAAAGTAATGGTTATAGCGTTGTAGAAAACTGGAATTATGTGACGATATCATTGATAGTTTTTGTTGTGCTTGCGGTGTTGGTGTTGTATATGCCGGGGATGAGAGAGATTGACAGTTCTATTTTAAAATCAATCAGACACTTTTTAACTCCATATCCGAACTATATTCCGGTGTTTTTCTCTAATTATGGCGGAGTTGGAAACTTTTTATGGCCACAAATTACTGCGTGTGCGGTATTAGTGTCACATCAAAAATTTTTGAAAGCCTTTTTGTTAGTATTTTTTACTCAAGGTTCTTATTTTTTAGTTGATGTTATTAAAAACTTTATTTGTAGAGAAAGACCGTGCGTGCATGCAGGTTATAGTTTTCCATCAGGACATTCTGCAATAACAATGTGCTTTTATGGAATTATAATATATTTAATTATGCATTATACAAGAAGTCAATTCTGGAGAATATTTTTGTCTGTATTCTTCGGATTAATTATCTTTTTAGTTGCGCTTTCAAGACTTTGGCTGGGAGTCCATTTCCCGAGTGATGTTCTTGCAGGGTTATTTTTCGGATTTATGATGGTTAATTTGTATATTATTGTTGATAAGTTTTTTGCAGTAAGGTAATTTCCCGTTGAGTTTAAGAGTAAAAAACAGGTCGAGTATAACTCGACCTGTTTTTTTATTAATCATAGGGTTTGTAATTTGAATAATAGTCACCCATTCTTTCAGATGATTCATCTTCTTCTGGCGTGCTTGGACGAATTTTGTGATCAATTATATCTCCTGCAATGGCGCCAATACCAAGACCAATCGTAGGAAGTATAAAAGGTGCTGCCACTCCGCCGGTTATAACAGCTAAACCAATACCTGCAAGACCTCCGATAAATACACCTGCTGCTCCACCCCAGCGTATTGGTGATTTTTCTTTCTTGGCAAGATTTGTAGCCTTTTTAGAAATTGAAGCTAAATCCTCTTTTCGAGCAATCGGCTTGAGTTTTGCAGTATGGCTAACACTGCTAATTGCATCAATTCTCATAATAAAATCCTCCTTGTATAAACACACACCGACATACTATAAAAAATAATGAGTTTTGTCAATATTTTTTATCTAAGAGATTTAAATGTTCTGCTTAACGAATTATTATATGTTGAAAAGAGGTTTGAAAGCAGATAATTCTCTAACCTTTACTTAAAAAATCCTGTTTATATTCTACCTCTGTTGTAAATCCAGTTCGAACGATATTGCGCCCAAATTTTGCCTCAAGCTTATCCAGACTTTTCCCAAGTTTTTCATTCTTTTCTCTTCGTTCTGTATTTTCAAAAAGTGATTTTTGTTCATTTGAACACGGATTAAAATTTTCCAACACAATTCCTATGCTTCTGTAAAGAGTCTTTGAGTCAAACATTTTTTCTAAAATTGGGGTTGCAAGCTCTGAAATCTCAAATTCAAAATTAGTCGGATGTTCTAGATTAATTTTTTCAAAAAATGTACGAAAATCTTTTGTTTTTAAAAGAACTCCTATTGTTCCGCATTTGCAATCTGCTCGACGGAGTTTCCTACAAGCTGCATGGATATGTGTCATGAGTTCATTTTTAAGATAGTTTAAATCAGATGAGAATTCAGGAAATGATTTTGTATCCATTATTGATTTTGGAGTTTGAACATCATTAGAAATTTTATAAATCATATTTCCGAGTAATTCATATTTGAGTTCCAGTCCGTTTTTTCCAAACCTGCTTTTTAGCCAAATATCATTTTTCTGGACATAGTCGTAAGCCGTATAAATTCCGTGACCACGAAGTCTTGGAGCAAGTCTTCGTCCGATACCCCAAATTTCGTCAATTTGAGATTCTTTAAGAAGTTTTGTAATCCCCATTTTACCAGCAATACAAACATGGTCTTCAGTTGTTTTTGATTTATCAGAGGCTAATTTTGCCAGAGCTTTTGTTCTGCTTACTCCAACAGAAACCGGAATTCCGACTTCTTGAGCGATTAATTCACGGATATATTTTGCTAAATCATAATAATTCCTTTTGTAAAGTTTTGATAGACCTGTTAGGTCAACAAAGGCCTCATCAATAGAATAAACTTCAACAAGAGGACTGAATTGTTTAAGCAGTGACATGACTTGTTCAGAAATTTGAGCATAGCTGTAATGATTTGCATTTATGTAGATTGCTTTTGGAAATTCTTTTTTAGCCATAAATAAGGGTTGTCCCATTGGAATCCCCATTTCTTTTGCTTCTATTGAACGAGCGACAACACAGCCTCTATCTCCGGAAACAACGCAAACAGGCTTTGCGTTTAACTTTGGATTAAGCTTGCGTTCACAAGAAACAAAAAAGCTATCGCAATCTACTAATGCTATGTATTTTTGTTCTGTCATCAGACCTCTGTTTTCCCAGTGTTTTTCTAAGTTTATCATTAAATACTATCCTCTGGCAACAGGATAGTATTTTAAGAAAAAATAATCCAAGAATTATATCAATAATGTGAGAGGGTAAATTTTAGTATAAAGTTCTTACAATGCCATTGAGTTGATTTCAGAATAAGCATTTAAAATTCGGTTTCTTATTTGAACAGCCATTTGCAAGCTTAATTCTGCTTTTTCAGCGGCTATCATTGCATCGTGAATACTGGTTGAACCACCCATTGCTAAATCTTCTTGCAATCTTTCTGAATGGATTTTTGCATTATTTACAGCATTCAAACTACTACCTAAGCTTGCTCCAATTTGATTCGCAAAATTACCTAATCCGGTTGGGTCTGTTTTATCTTTTAATGGTGCAGATTTAGATGCTTTATCCAAAGCTTTTGAAAATTCTGTTGCTTCTGCTTCAAAATCAAATGCATCTTGCTTTTGCAAGTACTTATTATAATCTTGAATTGCATTTAAATTAAATTCTGTATTAAAACTTTGAATTGATGTTGAAAAGTCCATATTTTTTTAAGTGAATAAGTGAATAAGTGATTAAGTGATTAAGTGGTTATCATTTAGCTTTTTTGTACAAACCCTTAGTCGCTTAGCGACTTAGTCATATAGTCACTATCCCCCTTCCTATATATTCATTGCGCTTTGCATCATTGACTTAACGTTTTCTGCTACTGTTGCGTTGGCTTCATAGGCTCTTGATGCGGCAATCATATCAACCATTTCTTCAACAATATTCACATTTGGTAAATCAACATATCCTTCTTCATCAGCATCCGGATGAGATGGATCATAGACAGTTTTTATACCGTCTTCTCGTTCATAAATTTGTTCAACTTGAACTCCACCTGTTACAAGCCCGTTATTAAGTGCTACATTCGCATTAATAAGTAAATTCCCTGTTCTCGGGTCAAATTGTGCATCGGGATTATTGCTTTGAAAGTTTGAGAATCCACGATTCACGCTTTCTTCATAAATCGTTCTAAAAGATACATCTTTTTTTACATACACCCCTTTTGAACCGTCAGGACGCCTTGTTGTATGGACATTTGCAATATTACTTGCAATTGTATCCATTTTTGCTCTTTGGGCGGTCATTCCTGAACCTGCTATATCAAATATATTGAAACTCATAATTTATAGTGAATAAGTGATTAAGTAAATAAGTGATTAAGATTTTAACACTCTATTTCTACTAAACTTTTTCACATTCTCCTTTCGTAACTTAATATTCGTTATTGTCCTTTTATAACTTCTGATAAGGAAGTAAATTGTCTTCTTGCCAGATTGGAAAGAACCAGATATCTTGTACCTGTTTTAGATAAATCCATCATTTCCCGTTCAAGTTCAACGTTGTTGCCATCTGAATTAGAACCGCTATAAACATCTGTTACATACTGTGGTTTAAAGTCTTCACAAGAATTACTCATCAAATATGCTTTTTCTTGCATAGTAGGAGTTCTGTATGTGTGAATTTCTCCAGTAAAAGCATCTACATTAGGTGGAATATATTCAATGCTGTTTTGACCTTTGATATAATCTTTTAAGTCTTCTCGCTCGATAATTTCAGCAAGCTGGCTTTCAAACGCAACTTCTTTTCTTTGATAATCAGGTGTCATAACGTTTGCAATGTTAGATGAAATAGCTTGTTGCCTATCCATCAAACCATCCATTCCAAGTTTAAGTATGTCAATTGTTCTTGAGCTTATTAAATCCATAATTTTGTTTGATGTGAGTTATAAATAAAATCTGCTAACTCACACTTCCTCCTAATTTTATTGTAAACTCTGTGAAATCTTCCGTCGACCTCGAAAGTTCTAATTCTCCATTTTGTTCTTCAATTGATTTTTTACAAATCCATAAACCTAAACCACTTCCGGTGGATTTCGTTGTAAATCCTTCATTGAAAATCTTTTCAGGTTCTGTAATTCCGACTGCATTGTTTGAAACAGATATCCATACAGAATCTTCATTCTTTTCTGTCTTAATTTTTATATACTTATCATTTTTAAGGTCATCTTCTTCAATCATTGGGAATGCTTCAGAGGCGTTTTTAACAAGATTAATAATTACAGCTGTAAGTTTTTCTGCATCAGCTAAGATGTTACCATCTTCTGGACATTCAACTTGAAATTCAATATTTTTCCCTTCCAAATATACTTTGGAAAGTTCAACTACATTTTCAATAACTTCTTTTAATGAAATTTCATTCAAAACGCTTTTTTCTTTTGTTTTTAACGATAAAAGAGAATTGTTAGCCATTTTTAATGCTTTATTAATAGCATTAACCGCACTTTTTATTCCTTCAATATTGTTAGATTCAGTGTGTTTTCTAATAATTTCTGTGTATAAATCACAAATTGAAAGTTGATTTTTAATTTCATGAGCGATAACACGAGATTTTTTTTGTATATAATCTGAATCAACAAGAGTTTCAACACTTTGCTCTGCATATCCTAATACAGCATCTCCGGTTGCTTCATCCATATTATTGACGACTCTTCTTATTGCAGCATTTAGAAGGATGTTGTCACGTCTATCAGGATTAAATTTTTCTTGATATTGAGCGATATCGATTTTAGAATTTCGTTTTATGATATCAAGTGGCTCTGATTGAAGCTTTGAGTTATACAAAGAATAGTAACGAACAGAATTTTTATCACCTGTTCTATCATCCCATATTAGAATTGAAACATATCTGTGGGTCATAACGCATAGAAATTCTGTATTTGCCCAAACTTTTTCAAGAAGATTGTCTGAATCATCAGAAAAACTGTGAGTTTCAACTACTGAAAATTCAAGTCTTTTTAGAAGACCTTGAAGACCTTCTTTGTTTTCAATTCTATAAAGTACAACTCCTGCTTCCGGTGCATCAAGAAGAGGTTCAACAGCAGAACGAATCCAGCACTTGAGTGCTTGGCGTGTCAAATAATGATTGTCTTGTGTATCAATCAATTCTTTTAAATAATTCTGCTGTCTTACTATTTTTTTCATTATTAATAAGTGACTAGGTGACTAAGTGACTAGGTGGTTACATTTATTTAATTTAAGCAAGCGCCTAATCTTTTAGTTACTTGTTTACTTGGTCACTTCTCCTCCTATACGCCTAATTTTACTTTTTTGCTCAAAAATCCATTGTTAATTGCATACAAAACAGCTTGAGTTCTGTCATTTACTTGCAATTTTTGGAAAATATTATTTACGTGAGTTTTAACAGTTGTTTCTGAAATAAACAATTTGTTAGCAACACCTTTGTAAGTAATACCTTGAGTTAATAATTCCAAAACTTCTTCTTCTCTTTGAGTTAAGTAAGAAAGCAAATTTTCTTCTTCAACTTCTTGTTTAGCAGATTCTTCTCTGAATGATTGTTGGAAATATTCAAAGAATCTTGATGAAAGAGCAAGTGGAAGATAGATTTTACCATTAAGAACTTCTTCAATTGCATAAATTAATTGAGCAGATGCCATAGTTTTTAATACATAACCTTTTGCTCCGATTTTCATAGCTCTAAAAATTAAATCTGCATCATCATAACCAGATAGCGCAAGAATTTTTGTGCCCAAATCAAGTTTAGAAATTTCCATAATACCTTGTAAACCATCTCTTTCAGGCATATTCATGTCTAAAAGAACAATATCCGGTTGATATTTTTTAATAAGATTCAAACCAACTGTGACATTAGTTGCGATACCAACTACATCAAAAGTCCCTTCAAGGTTTAATAATTCTCTAATCCCTACTAAGTGTTCATAATTGTCATCAATAAGTAACACTTTGGACTTTTTCTTAAATTCACGTCTCATACTCTCTACTCTCCCCTTTTATATAAATTATTGTATTATTATCTCCTCTACACTATGTATATTACCCCCTTTTAGAGGAGTCTTTCATCAATAGAAGGGTTGATTTTAGAGGTTTTGCTCTCAATAATAAGGTGTAGACCAGATGGTCTAGAAAACAGGCTGTAATCCATGCGGTCATGGAAATTTAGACCATGCCGATTATTTTATATTTTCTACAGTAAAAAGAGTAGTCAGAAAAGATGAGTATCATCTAACCGGTTTAGTATTAATATATGGTTTTTTTTACTAAATTATATTCTCTTTTGATGATTTTTCTTTTGGTGGGAGTATGTCTGCATCTAAAATCAAAACGTGACCAGTATCGTATTTTGCGCTGTTTATTTTTAAAGTGCAAGGGTGAAGCAACAATTCAGCTTCTGTAGTACAACTGGAACTATCTAATTGATCGACTATTTGGCTAAGATATATGTAATTAACACCTTTCCCTAAAGTTAAATTCCATATAACAGGGGTGTGAGAAAATTGGTACGGTTTAATAGCTGTTGATAAAAATGTTGTCCTATTTATTTCCGGTTTTTTGCTATTAAAATAGTCTAGCACACATTTTTTACTTGCAAAATCTCCAAAGTATGCTTTTGACATTAAATCAGTCAGATTTATTTCATCTGTATTTAATAAATTAAAGAAACCGATACTATCATTTCTCATAAGAGGAATTTTTGATTCTTTTTCCGTAGAAGTTATGCTCACTTTTTTAAGATTTTCTGTTAAAACTTTGATTTCATCGTAGTTACAAAGTTTATTTATTCTGTCTTGAATATTGCATCTTAGATGTTGGGCAATAAAGCTCAATGAACAATATACAAGAAGACTGCTTTTTGCGTAATTTTTGATATGATTTTTAAAATTTGTATCCTCTTCAAAATTTTCATAAAATTGTATTCTTGAAGCCTTTATTAAATCATATAATTTGTCCATTTCTTTTTGAAAAATAGGATATGTAATTTGTTTGTTTTCTACTTTTGCAATCAAATTATCTAATAATTCATTTATTTGAGGCAGAAAATTAATTCTATGAGAAAAATAGTCAGCAGAGTATTTTCTCATAGCATCCATTATGCTGACTTTATCATTGTTGTTAAATACTTTGATGTAGGAGTCTAAAATTGCGCTCCAAGTTTCTGAATTAAAATTTTTCAGTTGAGAAGGTAAATAAGCATTTTTATTAACAGACATAACCAACTTTTCCGGATTATTCCGCCAAAAATCAAGATATTCACCATTATTTAAATTAGCATATCGTGTGATTAAATTCCATTTTTCTTCTTCTGAATAGGTTATCCACTGTTGATCATAAGTTTTAAAATCTCTGACTTTAGCATTCGGATCCTTTCCCACATAGAACTCATTGTTTTGATATCGAAGGGCATTAAATAATTTTTCTCCAATTTCTTGACCATATTCTTGTTTTAAATTCTCAAGATTGGTAAATTTATTTTTACAATTCCGAATTAATTCTTTTATTTCATCTACAGTAATTAACTTAGTTTTATTAAAGTCTATTCCATACAAATATCTGTAAAGCTCAGACTTTATTTGATTTTGTGCAATCTTATTTGAACCAAAACTTTGATTTAGGTGTTGTTCCGGCTGTTTTTTATAAAAATTATGGTAATATTTTTTATCAGAAATAGTATTTATTGATATTTGCATAAGATTAATCTCTAATATAATAAAATCTGCTAAAAAATTTTTTTGCTAATGATTCTTTCTTATGATAGAACTGTTTATATGACAAAAAAGATTGCAAAATTTATATTAGGTATTGGAATTCTGATGATTTATTATATTATTTCTCTTGTGATAATAAAATATACTCATCTTAGAATGCCACCTGCAATCCTTGGATTAATTCTTTTTGCAAGCTCTTTAATCGGTGGAATTATAAAAGAAGATTGGATAAAATTAACTTGTGAATTTTTCTTGAAAAATATGGCAATGCTTTTTGTTCCGTTTATAGCAGGACTTGTAGTTTATCAATCTGTTTTGTTGAAAAATTGGGTTTCAATTGCGGTTGTAATATTTTTTGCAACAACTTTTACCATAATTTTAACAGGACTTTTTGTTGAATACGGGATAAAATTTTTACGAATGCATAGAATGAGGAAGTATAATGATTAACCCTCTTGGACTTTTGGCTACAATATTTATATTCAAAGTTGCGGAATTTTTAAAAAAATATCCGATAATAGGTAAGATTCCACCTGTCTTAATTACCGGAATCGTGCTTATTATAATTTTAGATTCTTTTCATATTGATTTTGCGAAATATAATGAAAGTGCGTGTTTTTTAACATTTTTGTTGATTCCGGCGACGGTTTCTTTAGGATATCCGTTGTATAAAAATATTAATATCCTTTTAAAAAATAAACGTGTTATTTATTCGGCATTTGTATTTGCGACGATTGTTGCGATGGGGTTAACGTATCTTTTTGCAAAACTTTGTCACACGGATTCTAATATTATTATCTCAATGCTTCCAAAATCTGTTACGGCGCCAATTGCGGTTGAAATCTCCAAAACTATTGGAGGAATTCCTGAACTTACAGCTTGCGTGGTTGTACTAACCGGTGTTTGCGGAGCACTTCTCGGGCATAAGATTTTAGAATGGATAAGAGTTAAAAACGATATCGCAATAGGACTTTCAATGGGCGCAGCTAGTCACGTTATAGGAACTTCTCGTTGCATTGAAAAGGGAAGAACAAAACAAGTCGTTATGAGTACACTGGCTCTTGTTGTGGTTGGTATTTTAACAGCTGTATTTGCTCCGATATTTGTAGGAATAATAAACTAAACGAGGATGCTAATTTTTTTAATTTTTCCGCAAATTTTGCACTGTTGTCCGAGATAAATTTTATCGGTATAAATATGCAAAAAAAACTGTAAGTTGGGCATACTTGCCCAACAACGATGCTCAGAATGGAAAATTTTGGGGAATAGTTTCACATCCTCAAATTATTTTATTTAACAACTTTAGCGATTTCAGCAGTTATATCGTCTCCGCCATAGAGTACAGAACTTTTTGTAAGAACGATATCATAACCTTTTGCTTTTGCTTGAGTAGCGATTGTGGCTGAAATATTGGCATCAATAGCAGAAAGTTTTTGAGCATAAGCTTTTGCACTAGCTTCTTTTTTTGTTGCCAAATCTTGTTGATATTTTTTTATCATTTTTTGTTTTTCAGCATCTGATGTTTGTTTTTTTATTGAAGCGTTAGCGGTTTCAAGCCATTTTTGAAGCTCTTGAGCTTTTTTAGCTTGCTCATTTTTGAGAGCTTTTACTTGAGCAGATTTAGCAACAACTTGTTGAACATCAATTACCGCAATTTTTTGTGTTGAAGGGTTTGATACAGCAAAATTATTTGAACCGATAACGATTCCAAGTACCAAACAAGCTACTGCAACTATCTTTGAATCAATTTTCATTATATTTTCTCCCTTTTTTTGATATTAAAAACTGATTTATCGTCTTTCGATTCTTATTGCACTATCAGGACAGGTCATTGCACATGCTCCGCAAGCAATACAGATTTCAGGGTCTGGTGCAACAGCAGGAGTTTGGTACAAACCAACTTCTTTTGACCAGCTTAAGCAATTTTTGCCGGCTTTATTCATTGGACATTTTGCAATACATAATCCGCAACCTTTACAAAGGTCTGTGTAAACATAGTAATCGGCTTTTCCTTTGCCAACACCTTCAATTTTATATCCACGATATTGTTTTTCCATTATACACCAGCCTTTTCTTTAACCATTGCCATACCCATTTCAAGAGCCTTGTAATTAAGCTCTCTAAGTTCAGGTTTCGCATCAAATTTTTTGCCTAATGCCATTTCCATTGCATTTTTGATGTCACTTAGTTCAAGAACGTGAGTTGCTTCTAAAAGTACACCTAAAATAATGATATTGAATACTCTTGCGCTCAACTGTTCATTTGCAATTTTATTTGCATCAATCCCAATGATTTCTTTGCATTCGCAAGTCGGTTTTTTAGTACAAACTGATGTATCATAAACCACAGTTGAATTCTTATCAACATAAGTTTCACAACGGTCAATTGCTCTATCAGAAAGCATGATAATAATATCGCCTTTTGAATAACGAGGTTCACCAATTCTTTCATCAGCAATTTGGCAAAAAGCAATTGAAACTCCACCTCTTTGTTCTACACCAAAGTTTGGTATATATAAAACTTCTTTATTAGCTTCATAACCGGCTTCAACAAGAATTTTTGCTATAGATTGAACTCCTTGTCCGCCTTCACCTGCTAATACTATTTTTGTACGTGACATAATTTCTCCTTTTTATAACAGTGATCAGGTGATTAAGTGATCAAGTGACCATTTATTAATTTAGTTGCTAACTATTCCTCTGGTGTTAGAAATTCTTTAACTTCAAAATAATTTTCCATTTGTTGAAGTCTTGCAAACGTATCAACGTTGTTTGTTCTCCAGTTAAGAGGACAAATTGAAAGAACTTCTACAAAAGAAAATCCTCCGTTTTCAACATTCTTTAGAGCTTTTACGAATGTTTGTTTTAATTTCATTACATTAGAAACAGTTGAACGTGCAACATAAGATTTTGCAGGGTTTGCAATTGCAGCAACCATTTCTGCTCCATGAGCAGGCTCTCCTGTAACCGAACAATCTCTACCATAAGGAGTTGTTTCTGTTTTTTGCCCTGGCATTGTTGTAGGTGACATTTGACCGCCAGTCATGCCGTAGTTTGTGTTATTTACAACTATAATAAGCATTCTTTCGCCACGAACTGATGCATTGACAAGGTGTTGAGAACCAATTGCCAATCCGCCACCATCGCCCATGTATGCAATTCCGATTGCTTCAGGGTTTGCACGTGTTACTCCATAAATTACAGGAGTTGTTCTTCCGTGGTGAGTTTGAACGGTATCTAAATCCATGTAATTCCAGCTTAATAATGAACATCCGATATCACAACCGAATACGGTTTTTTGTTTTATACCCAATTCATCAATGGCATTAGCCAATGCTTTCAATGTTATACCATGACCACATCCTGGGCAGAATTTGCTTGCGCCGACTTCCGCATTTTGTGATTTTGGTAGATTTGGTGGTATATTTAAAATTTCTGACATGTTTTCTCCTTTTTAGAGTTAATAAGGCAATAAGTAAATAAGTGAATAAGTTGTTAAAATTTATGAGCGAAGCGAATGATACATCTTATTAACTTATTTACCCATTCACTTATTCACTTTGTTTCACTATTTTTCAACAATTTCTTCAACCTTGCTAACGATATCATCTCCGGTAACTCCTACGCCCATCTTGAATAATGTTGAATATGGAATCGTAAGTCCGTAAATTTTTTCCAGTACCATTTGAGCAAGTTGTCCGTTTGCAGATTCCGTAAACAAAATATGTTTAGCTCTAGAAACAGCTTCTCTCAAAGGTTTTACAGCAAGTGGTCTGATTGTAATCGGTCTGTATAAACCGGCTTTTATACCTTTTTCACGCAATTCATCAACCGCTGTTCTGGCTGAACGTGCTACAATACCGTGTGCAATAACGAGAATTTCTGCATCATCAGCTTTGTATTCTTCCCATTCTGCAACTTCTTCTGTCATCTTGTCGTAATCTGCTTGATAACCATCAAGAACTTCCATAAGTTCTTCTTCCATGTTGTAGGTATTTCTCATGTGAGCAGATTTTCTGTCAACACCGATTTCTCCGTCTGCAAGAAGAGCTTTTTCGGTAGGAACCATTGTAATACCACGACTTGCAGGATCATATAAATTAACCGGTTCTCTCATCTTACCTTGATAACCGTCTGCTAATACGTAAGTCGGGAATCTGTATTTCCAAGCTGTGTTAAAGGCTTTAATCATATAGTCATACAAATCTTGATGACCTGCTGTTGAATAAACGATTCTAAATCCTTCACCATTACCGCCAAAACAAGTCAATCGTGTTTCTTGTTGAGCATAAATTACGGTTGCTGTAGAAGGACCACCTCTTTGCATAACAGCACAAACAAACGGAATTCTCATCATTTCTGCCATAGATTGAGCATCTTGCATAATAACATTCCCCGGACCTGCTGTTGCCGTAAAAGCACGTTTACCGGCTAAAATTCCACCAATAGTCGAAAAACCTGCGGAAATTTCATCTTCTGTTTGCAAGAATCCTGCACCGGTTTTTGGAAGTAATTTACACCAAGTATGCATAATTTCGTTCTGAGGTGTAATCGGATAACCGTACATGAATTCTGCTTCTGCTGAGTTTGCTGCATAAGCAAGAACTTCATTACCGGTCAAGAACATTCTGGTATCTTCTTTAATAAGTTTGTTGACCATATTTTTCCCCTTCAAATCTATAGAAACATTATACTCCTTACAAGTATAAATGCAAAGTTGAATATCTTATGAAGTGAATCAGTGAATAGGTAAATAAGTGAATAAGAGGTTACGAGAAACATTCTGAATTGACATCTCAAGAGAAAATAGAT
Source organism: uncultured Vampirovibrio sp. (assembly GCA_964531425.1). Lineage (GTDB taxonomy): Bacteria > Cyanobacteriota > Vampirovibrionia > Gastranaerophilales > Gastranaerophilaceae > CAG-196. The sequence goes on from CAZHEI010000036.1 coordinate 14,360, forward strand.
ATTTATCTTCTATAAATTAAATTTCGTAAATGCTGCTGCTTAAAGTTGAAACTCCACCTGTGGTATTAATTGCATTCAAGCCGTATGCTCTTATTGCTTTTTGAGTGTCTAGAGCATTTGTTGCGGAATAACCATTTGTTATCATGTTTTTTACAATATTTGCAGAAGATTTTGTTAAGCCTATTGTTCCAATATTATAAGATTTGATTTGAAGTTTTGAACTTGAAGTGGATTGAACTTGAGGGAAATTATATTTTGAAAAGCTCTTTGTCGTTGCGGTAGCTGTATTATAGGGTGTATAAGAATTAATCGTCACTTTTTTGGTTAAAAATGGCGAAGTTAAAATAGCGTTATTGCTACTACCAGAATAGTCTATTTGGGATACACTCATTGTCTAAACTCTTATATACTTACCATGTAAATTATAAACTATGTTATATGTATTTTAAAGTGCAATGTAAACATTTGTTAAAAAAGAAAGGGCTGAATTGGAATAACCAATTCAGCCCTTTCAAAAGTTTCATATAATTATCAAAATTATACAGATGCAACTGCTTTAGGTCCGGCATTAACAATTTCAGCAGGCATATTTGGATATTTGC
>CAZHEI010000037.1:0-14680 GCA_964531425.1 uncultured Vampirovibrio sp.
ATATGGAAAATACTTACACACATAAAAATAATACTCCTGAGTTTATTAACAAACAGATGGACAAGAAAGGTTTGAATAAACTTCTTGCTCAAATGTATTTGGAATATGGTGGTGCTAAAACTGCTGAATTAGCAAATACACTTAAGAACTTAGGGTATAAATACGCTACTAAATCTGGCGTTACAATTTCGATTGCAGATTTATCAGTTCCTGAATCAAAGAAAGCTTTGTTGCAAGAAGCTGAAGCTGAAATTGAAAAATCAACAAACAGATACCTAAAAGGTGAAATTACTGAAGTTGAAAGATATACAAAAGTTATTGATACTTGGTCTGAAACAACAGCTAAGTTGACAGAACAAGTTGTTGAAAACTTTGATAAATTAAACCCAGTATATATGATGGCATTCTCCGGTGCGAGAGGTAACTTATCACAAGTATCACAATTAGTTGGTATGCGTGGTTTGATGGCAGACGCACAAGGTCAAATTATCGACTTGCCGATTACTTCAAACTTTAAAGAAGGTTTGTCAGTAACAGAATACATCATTTCTTCTTATGGTGCTCGTAAAGGTTTGGTAGATACAGCGTTGAAAACAGCCGATTCAGGTTATTTGACAAGACGTCTTGTTGACGTTGCTCAAGATGTTATCATTCGTGATACAGATTGTGGTGGTGATAAATATATTAATATGAAACCTATTACAGATGGCGATGCTGTTATTGTTCCATTGATTGATAGATTATTGGGTAGAACTGTTGCTCAAGATATTCTTGATGAAGATGGAAAAACTGTTCTTGTTAAGAAAAATACAACAATGGACAGAAAAGATATCAAGAAAATTTCACACTTGAATTTGACTGAGTTAAAAGTTCGTTCAGGTTTGACTTGTTCTTTAGAATACGGTGTTTGTCAAAAATGTTACGGTTGGGCGCTTACAACTCAAAGATTGGTTGATGTTGGGGAAGCAATTGGTATTATTGCAGCTCAATCAATCGGGGAACCTGGTACACAGTTGACAATGAGAACATTCCACACCGGAGGTGCGGTTGGTGTTAAAGAAGCAACAAGAGAAATTCATGCTACAGCAGGAGGAACAATTTCTTCTAAACTTAAAACAAGAGAATTGAGAACCCGTCACGGGGATGTTGTTAAGGTTTCTATCTGTGAAGCTGATGTTGAAGTTGTTTCTGATAAGAAATCTCAAACTTACCATATTCCGGCAGGTGCAACTATTTTCTTTGAAAATGGTCAAGAAATTAAAAAAGATTTTAAACTTGCTGAATTTAAACCATCATCAAATGATGCAGGTCGTTTGACAGAAAAAGCTACAAAAGATATTAACTCTGATATGTCAGGGGAAGTTCTTTTTGAAGACTTTGTTGCAGATGAAAAGAAAGACAGACAAGGTAACATTTCAAGAACAGCAAACAAAAACGGTATTGTTTGGATTATCGGTGGTGATGTGTATAACTTACCTGGTGGTTCAAAAGTTCTTGTTGCTGATGAACAAAAAGTTTCTGCTGGAGATAAACTTGCTGAAACTCTAATGATTTCAGAGCATGGTGGAGAAGTTCGTTATGCTGAAGATTTAGAAGTTGAAACAATTAAATCCGGTAAAAACAAAATTAATAAAATTGTTCAAGGTAAAGAAATTACTATCGTTATTGCATCATTAGCTCCTGCAAATGCAACATTCGAACAAACTAAAAAAGAACAATTGTGGACAGTTAAGAATTCTGGCGAAAAATATATCGTAAAAGCTCCAATTGATACAACAGTTGAAAACGGTATGATTTTAGCTGAGTTGGTTGATGATGAATGTGCTGTATCTTCATCTGGTGAAATCAGATATATTGACGTTGAAGTTGATGATAATCAAATCGTTACAAAATCAGGTAATATCGTATTTGTACCGGAAGAAGTACATCAAGTTAATAAAGATTCTTCTTTAAAAATGGTAGAAAATGGCACATTTGTTACTGCCGGTACAGAAGTTGTTAAAGATATTTATTGTCATATTGACGGTATTGTTGAATTCAAAGAATTCAATGAAGTTATTCATGAAGTAACAATCAGACCTGGGGAAGTTCATACTTTACCAAGCGTTTCTGAATTAAAAGTTGAAGAAGGTGCTGTTGTTGAAGCAGGTACTGTTATTGCAAAAGGTGTTAAAGCCAGTGAAACTTCAATCGTTACAATCATGGAAATGGATTTTGATGATCTTGATATTGATGATTTGGATGAAGAAATTGATACAACTTCTCTTGATGAAGAATCTTTGGAAGATAAACCTATCCAAATTTTGGTTAGACCTGTTCAACCAATGTATATTGAACCAAAAGAAGTTTCTATTGAATTCAATACTACAGATGAATTGATTAATATTGTTCCTGTAACACAATTGCAATTCAAAGACGGAGCAAGAGTTAGAAATCTTGACGGTGCAACATTAACAAGAACATCTTTAGTTCTTCAAATGCAAGGTTACTTGTCTCACTTGAAAGGTCTTGTTGAACTTGATGCTAAAGGTGATTTGAAGATTGTTGTACTTGAAACTCTAATTGTTCGTCGTGAACAAGAAGGCAATTCTAAGATGAATTCTTCATTACAAACAGCACTTCTTGTAAATAACGGTGAAGTTATTGAACCAAAAACTCCGGTTGCAAAAACAGAAGTTTTAGCTATCAATGATGGTGTTGCGTCAATCAAGGGTGATGTAAGTGAATCAAGAAGATTGTTAATCAACTGTGCTAACTTTGAAACGGTTGTTGATACTAAAAATAAACCTTCTGTTAAAAAAGGTGACTTTATTAAACTTGATTCAGAACTTGCTTCATCCGGAGAAATTGCACCGGTTTCAGGTAAAATTGTCAATGTTTCAGCAAATTCTGTTACAATTAGAAACGGTCGTCCTTACTTAATCAGCCCAGGTACTATGTTACAGGTTGAAGAAGGTTCTTTGGTACTACGTGGTGATATGTTAGCTACATTGGTATTTGAAAGAGAAAAAACAGGCGATATCGTTCAAGGTCTTCCGAGAGTTGAAGAACTTCTTGAAGCAAGAAAACCAAAAGATTGTGCTATTTTGGCTGAAACTGACGGTACAGCAGAAATTGAAATTGAAGACGATGTTCCAAGATTATTCCTAGTTTCTGACGAAGGTTCTAGAACTGAAATCAAATTCGCAATTGATGCAAGTATTGTTGTTCAAAATAAACAAAGAATCAAAAAAGGTCAACCATTGACCAGTGGTCCTTTGAATCCACATGACGTTATCAGACTTTGTGGACCGGAAGAAGCTCAACAATACTTGGTTGATGAAGTTCAACGTGTATACCGTTCTCAAGGTGTAGAAATCGCTGATAAACATATCGAAATTATCGTCCGTCAAATGACTAAGAAAGTTCGTGTTGTTGATTCAGGAGATACAAACTTGTTACCGGGAGAACTTGTTGAAGTTCAAACATTTGAAAATGAAAATAAAGCTGTTAGAGAACATGATGGTCAAGAAGCAACTTGTGAATATATGTTATTAGGTATTACAAAAGCTTCATTGAACACTGAAAGCTTTATTTCAGCAGCTTCATTCCAAGAAACTACAAGAATCTTAACTGAAGCAGCTGTTGACGGTAAGAAAGACTTGTTAAGAGGTTTGAAAGAAAACGTTATTATCGGTCGTCTTATCCCTGCAGGTACAGGTTTCCATCACTTATCTTTCGCTAGTGAAGAACGTGATAGAGAAGCTCAAAAAAGAGCTGCTCAGAGAAACCAAGCTAGAAAACCTTCTGCTATATTAGAAGAAATTGAAGGTATGTTTGGTTCTCCAGAGTTAGTTGGTGGAAACGATTCTTCTGAAGAAGAATAGAGATATTAAGAGATAAATTAAGAGTTGGTTACGTTATGTAATCAACTTTTTTTCTTATTTTTATGATAATATATATCTTAAAAGAGGATTAAAATTTGACGACAACAATTGCAATAACAGGAAAGAGTGGAAGTGGAAAAACCACCGTAACAAAATCATTTTTGAATGTGATTAAAGAAAAATATCCTGAAAAAAATATACTTTTATTTGATAACGATTTGACATGTGAGCTGGGACATACATTTGGTCTGGATATTAGAAATACTATTTATGGAATTCGTAGTGGAAAGCACGAATATCGTACGGGGATTCCTGAACAAATGACAAAACAGGAATATGTTGAGTGGGCTATTGAGGATATTTTGATTCCTCTTGAAGACAATGTTGATATAATTGTTTCTTGGCTTTCCGGTTCAAAGGATTGTCGTTGTCCAATTACAGGGCAATTAAATGATGCATTGCAAAAACTTATTGAAAGATATGATTTTGTTATTTTTGATTGTGAGTTTGACTTGAAATATTTGATGCAATTAGTTGATACAAATATTGACTTGGCTTTGGTTATTGCAAACCCTACAATTGAATCTATAATGCTAGCTAAAAGAATTGACGAATACTCTGCGAAGTATGCAGCTGGTGGTCAAATGGGTGTTGTTCTTAATAAATCCGGAAATCAAGATATGACTGAAATCTATAATTATGCCAAAAATGCTGATATGGAAATTTTGGGCTCAATTCCATTTGATGAAAATCTTGCAAAAGGTTCTTTAACAAGGGAGTCTGAAATTGTTACAGAAGCTATTAAGCATTTGTATTTTAGATTAAATCTTCCGCAGGAGAATAATTAATGATTTTAGATGGTAAAAAAGTATCTGAGAAAGTTTTAAATGAAGTTAAACTAAAAGTTGAATCAATGAGTGTTAAACCTCATTTGGTTGTTATTCTTGTAGGAGAAGATACAGCCAGCAGAATCTATGTTAAAAATAAACAAAAAGCCGCGGAAAAGGTTGGTATAAAATCAACTGTAATAGTACTCCCTGAAATAACAACAGAGGCAGAACTTTTGTCTAAAATCAATGAATTAAATAATAATTCTGAGATAACTGGTATTTTAGTTCAATTGCCATTGCCAAAACATATTGATAAAAATAAAGTTGTAACAGCTATCTCTCCCAAAAAGGATGTTGATGGTTTTACGCCTGAAAATGTTGGAAGGCTTGCGATTGGGCTGAAACCTTATTTTTATCCGGCAACTCCTCAAGGAATTTTGATGTTGCTTGATGAATATAATATTCAAATAGAAGGTGCTGATGCAGTTGTTATCGGACGTTCTAATATTGTTGGTAAACCTATGGCACAAATGCTTTTAAAACGAAATGCAACGGTAACAAGTTGCCACTCATATACAAAAGATTTGGATGATAAAATAAAAACCGCCGATATCGTAATATCTGCGGTGGGAAATAAAATTGTAAGATGTAAGATGGTTAAGAAAAATTCTGTTGTTGTTGACGTCGGAATCTTTAGGGATGCTAACGGTCAACTTACCGGAGATGTAGATTTTGATATTGTATCTCCGACTGTAGGTTTTATATCTCCCGTTCCGGGAGGTGTTGGTCCTATGACAATAGCATCTTTGATGTATAATGCTTCTAAAATTTATCAATAGGACTATTTTATTTATTAAGATTGCAATAATCCTGTGTCTTGAGCTGCTGTAGAAGTAGCTGTTTTTTCGGATTCTTGTTTTGCTCTTAATTCTTCAAGTAGAGTATCATACATAGTTTTTATAGTATCATATTCAATATCATAATTAGCTAATTCTAAAGAAAGTTCTTCATCGTATTGCTTAACTTTTGCGTGAGCATAAGCATCTGCAATATCTTCACATTTGTTGCCTTCTTTAACGGTGATACCACCGGCTTTTAAACTTTTTGTGTTGTCAATAGCAGAGTCAAACGCATTTTCCCATTTTTCTTCATACTTAACTTGTTCTTCAAGTTTAGCCATGTTAGCTTCATACTTAGCATTCCAATAAACGGATTGCTGAGTATAGTAATTAATATCTGCATTTGTGCATAATAAATTTCCTAATAAAGCTGCTGTGTTTGACATCTTCTTATACCTTTTGTTTTTTCATCTTACATAGATATAAAGTATTTAAATTTTATCTAATTTCACAAAAGAAATAATCTGTTACAAAACTTTACAAATAGGTTATTTAAGTGTTAACAATTGTAACAAATAAAATGAACCTTGAAATTTAGATTATTTTATTAACTTTATATATATGTAAGACTAAGAAGAAAGAAGCTATTAATGGGCGTACACTGGCAAGACAATTCATACTATGCAGCATTAAAAGACTACGAAAAAGATACTGGTATGTCTTTAGCGCAACGTAATGCTTTAGAAAATCCTTATGGCAACCAATCGACTTGGGGAGTTCTTGGAGTTAGTTTATTTTCCGGTGTAACAAACTTTGCGCTTAATAAATTAGGAAGCGGTTTAGGTGGTAATGATACCGGAAGCGAAACAGATGTTAACTCTACTAAAAATCTAATGAGTTCCTTGGGGCAAACTCTTCGCAATTTTGACTCAGCACTGGCTAAAAATAATACAAATGACGTTGATAAATATTTAAAAGAGTTAAAAACTCTTGCAGAAGATAATCCTAATGACAGACAAGTTCAAAAGGCTTATGAAAATGCTCTAAAAAAGAAAAATAAGGTTACAGCATAAAAAAGAGACTCCTATAAAATAGAAGTCTCTTTTTTGCTAGAATTTTAAAACTAACCTCTGATACCCAATTCTTTGATAAGTTTTCTGTATCCGTCAAGGTTCTTTTCTTTCAAGAATGAAAGCATTCTTTTTCTTTTACCAACCATCATTAAAAGACCTCTTTTTGTAGCAAAGTCTTTTTTGTTAGATTTCATGTGTTCTGTTAATTCAGAAATTTTCTTTGTTAACATTGCGATTTGTACTTCAGCTGAACCTGTGTCCTTTGCATTAGCACCAAATTTTTCAACGATTTCTTGTTTGTTTTTTAAGTTCATAATTCTTTCCTTTTCTTTTTCCTCAAAAATCTACGTTCAAGAGGACGCTATCCGGTGCAATTTCGGCAATGCACCTCACAGGTGTAAATATAATATAAATAGGTTCAAAAAGCAAGAGATATCTTAACATTTACACACAAATAGCACCTTGGGATAAAATTTCAAACATTTTTACACAAGCTTGAACCTCGACAAGTGCAAGTGCTACCGCTGAATCCTCAATATGTCCTTCAAAATCAATATAAAAAATATATTCCCCTAACTCCCGCCTTGACGGTCTTGAATCTATATAAGACATATTTAGTCCATACTTTTCTATAACATTTAGGACTTTATTTAAAGCCCCTGATTTATTTTCTGTTGAAAAAGTTATACTTACTTTATTTATAGTTGATTTTTTAGGAGTCAATTTGCTCAACATTACAAAACGAGTTGTATTATTTTCTTCATCATTAATTTTTGATTCAATAATTGGAATATTATACATTTTTGCAGAATGTTTACTACCAATCGCAGCTGTTGTTAAGTCTTCTTTTTGCAAAGATTTTACAGCAATTGATGTTGACAACACTGGTTTAGTAACAGCATTGTATTGCCAATTTCTATAAATATATTCTCTACATTGCGCTAGAGCCTGTGGATGAGAAGTGATTGTTTTAATTTGGGATTTATCCCCATAACCAATTAGCGAATGTTCTATAGAAATTCTTGTTTCTGCATAAATGCGGATCCCCAATTCAGCAAGACTAATTAAATTATCTTGCGTATCACGAACAATTCCTTCAATAGAGTTTTCTATCGGTAAAATCGCAACTACGGAATCTGAATCAACTTTTTTTAATAATTGTACAATTTTATAAATTGAATCAACAGGAATAAATTCACAACTACTATTCTGAAATATTGCAAATTTATTTTTCGCTATATCAGAATAAGAGCCTTGTGGTCCTAAATAAAAAAGTTTATTAATTTTATTCAAATTTCGAATTCCTCTATTCAAAAGAAAAATCTCTTTTTAACACATTATTTATGCGGTTTGTAGCTTTATCAACATCTCCGGTTTTATAATAAAGTCTTGCTAACAATACTTCTCGTGATGTACTAGGTTCTGTGTTAAATGCTTTTTGAGCAGCAGAAAGTGCGGAACCATAGCGTTTTGAAGTTGCATAAATTTTTGCAATATTTTCATAACATTGAGCTTTTATGCTATTGTCGTTCGTTAATGAGATAGCTTTTTGATATTCAGAAATTGAAGACGCATATTTATGTTCTTTACCATAATTCTTTGCGTTATTTAATGCTGTATCTAGCGGATTTTCATTATTTGAGATTTCTGAATCGGATGATGAATTCTCATCTCTGGTATCTTCAGAAATTGGTTCCAATGGCTCAAATTTAGTATCTCTTGTGTTTTTAGGCGCTTCTAAATCTTTTATCGTAGAATCTTTTTTGACATCAGCTTCTTCTAAATCTTCATCATTTTGCGTTTCTTCATCCGTTTGTGCATTTTCTTGTGGCTCTTCATCTGTAGGTAAATTAATTTCTTGATTTGTTGTTACGTTATTGTTTTCTTTTGCAGGAAGATAATTAAATGCGTTCCAAATAACCATTATAAAAATAAAACAAATCCCGATTATAATTCCCATAAATTTTGCTGACTGAAAATCAAATTTATTCATATTTTACTCCTTTACTTTTTCCACTATATTCTACACCAAAAGCAAACATTGCAAAATCATATTTTACAGGATCTTCCGGACAGAATTTTTTAAGATTTTCCGTTAATTCAAGAACAGCCTTAAAATCATTGCTTTTACGACTTAAAAGTCCCATCTCTCTAGAAATTCTTGCAACATGTACATCAAGTGGAATCAATAATTCAGAAGGTTTTATGAAACTCCAAATTCCCAAATCAACCGGTGGCTTTCTTACCATCCACCTTAAAAACATGTTCATTCGCTTCATTGCACCACCATTCATCGGATTAGGAATCATGTGATAAAAACCTTGTCCAACGCTTTTAGAAGCATTTAAATAAAAATAATCAACGACTGTTTGTAAAAACTTTTTTGAATTAAAAGCATAACTAAAAAGTTCTTCCAAGCCGTCTGATTCATTATATAACTTAGATAAAATCTCAAAAATTGGAATAATATCATTCTCTTTTGAAAATCTGTATTCAACTCCCTTTAAAGAAGAAAAATCACCGTTTTTTATAAATCCTAAAATATCTCCATCAGCTTTTGAAAAAATTTCATCAAGTTTTTTAATAAAAATTTTCCTGTTCCCGTAAGCAAAAAGTGAGGCAATAAAACCATACAATTCGCTGTCTTCCTTAGCGTGACCTCTGTGAATAAACTGTATTGGGTCATTTTTTATAAATTCTACAGTTTCATATTTTTCAACAAGTTTATCTAATTCAGACTTTGCTATCACGTCTTAACCCTTCAAAAAAATCCTTCAACAATTTATCACAAATTTCCTCTTCAATCCCACCATAAATTTTAAGATTTGGATTTAATGGAAGTTTGATTGCAGAACCTAATGCTCCATATTGATGATTATAACTGCCAAAATATACAGTCGAAATCCCACTCATAGAAATCGCCCAAGCACACATCGGACAAGGTTCCAGTGTTACATACATTTCACAACCTTTTAAGCGGGAGGTTTTTAAAACTTTTTGAGCTTCTTTTATAGCAAGAATTTCAGCATGAGCTGTTACATCATCCACTTCCTCACGCCTATTATGCGTAGCTGAAATTATTTGTCCGCTTTTTTTTATTACACAACCAATCGGTACATCTTTTACGCATTTTTTAGCTTGTTCAATTGCTTTTTGCATATTTAGACTTTGCTACCTTCGCCCCAAATTTCATCATCATAATATCCAAGTTCTAAGTGTCCGCAAATTACGGTATCCCCATTTTTTAAACCGTATTTATGCAATTCTTCAAAAACACCCATGCTTTTAAGAATGTTTTGAAATCTTACAACTTGTTCTGTATTGCGTAAATCTGTAACTTTAGCCAAGCGATTAATTTTACCGCCTGAAATTAAGTAAGTTTCCTTATCAAGCTTAATAATTTCAAAGGCACTATCATCGTTATCATAAGCATCCAAATCTTCTTCAATAATCAAATCAAATTCAGGTTTTGGAATTTCATCCACTTTCGCAGAAATATGATGTAAAAGTGGTGTAAGTCCTTCTTTTGTAACTGCTGAAATCAAGAAAACGTCTTGATTTAAAATTTTAAATTGTTTTTCATAATTTTCACGTTCTTCATCTAGTACTGAATCGATTTTATTTAAGACGACAATTTGGTACAAGTTTGCAAGAGCTTCTGAGTGTTTTTTTAGTTCTTCATTAATAATTTTATAATTCTCAATCGGATTATCGGCAGTCAAATCAACAATGTGTATCAAAAATCTACATCTTTCCACATGTCGTAAAAACTCATGTCCAAGCCCAACTCCATCAGAGGCTCCCTCAATTAACCCAGGAATATCTGCTACAACATAAGAGCCACCGTCATCTTTCTTTACAACCCCAAGGTTTGGAACAAGAGTTGTAAAAGGATAATCTGCAATTTTGGGTCTGGCAGAACTTACAGAACTTATAAATGTTGATTTACCTGCATTTGGCATTCCTAATAATCCAACATCTGCGATAAGTTTTAGTTCTAATTCCAGAATTCTTTCAATCCCCGGTTCTCCAGGTTCACAAAATTGTGGTGCACGTTTTTGTGCTGTCGCAAATCTTGCATTTCCTCGTCCACCTCTACCACCTTTTGCAATCAAAACTGTTTGTTCAGGTTCAGTTATATCCGCAATTAGTTTTCCGGTTTTAGAATCTCTAACCAGTGTTCCTAGCGGAACTCTTATATATAAATCTTTAGCGCAAGCACCATGCATTCCCTTAATTCCGCCATTCTCGCCAGATTGAGCTTTATACACTGATTTAATTTTGAAATCCAGCAATGTAGACATATTTTCATCAGCAACAAAATAAATATCGCCACCTCGTCCGCCATCTCCTCCGGCAGGACCGCCTTTATCTACATATTTTTCACGACGCCATGCTACCATGCCGTTTCCGCCATGACCTGATACTACTCTGATTTTTGCTTTATCTAAAAATTTCATTTTTTTCAACCTTTTGGCGGAGCACATTTTGTTTGACTACTAATTCCATTTACCCATTCCAAGTGCTCCTTTGGAACAGATTACCGGCTGGATTTGCGCTTGTTTTCAACCTTCTGACGGGACACATTTCGTTTGACTACTAATTTATTTACCCCTTCCAAGTGTCCCTTTGGAACAGATTACCGGCTGGATTTGCGCTTGTTTTTCAACCTTCTGACGGAGCACATTTCGTTTGGCTACTAATTTATTTATCCCTTCCACGTGCTCCTTTGGAACAGGTTAGCTGTAAAATATAAAATCTTATTTACTTATTCACCTATTCACTTAGTAACTTTATTGTATAATATTACTATGAACAAGATTAAGAAAACATTATTTAGTAACAAACCCGTTACAATTGACGAAAATTCACTAATTATGGCGCTTGAATCAAGTTGCGATGAGACAGCTTGTGCCATTGTAAAAGGTGGACGAGAAGTTTTAGCCAACGTTGTTGCTTCGCAGATAAAAATTCATGAGGAATACGGTGGTGTTATTCCGGAAATAGCGGCTCGTGAACACTTGGAAGCTGTAAATGTTGTTGTTGAAGAAGCTTTTAAACAAGCAAATATCAAACCGCAAGATATAACTGCCTTTGCCGGAACGGTTGGTCCTGGGCTGGTGGGGTGTTTGCTTGTTGGTTTGAATGCTACAAAAAGTTTAGCATTGGCTTATGATAAGCCTTTTATTGGGATAAACCACTTAAACGCACATATAAGCGCAAATTTTATTGATACACAACTTGAACCTCCATTTATTGCATTGCTTGTGAGTGGTGGTCATACACAAATTATTGATGTGAAATCTTATTCGGAACTTGAAATAATTGGCGAAACAATTGATGATGCAGTAGGTGAGGCTTATGATAAAGTAGCAAGATTGATTGGTTTGCCTTATCCTGGTGGACCAAAATTGGACAAATTAGCTCAAGAAGGAAATCCGTATGCATTTAAACTTCCGGAAGCAAAAGTTGGTGGATATGATTTCAGTTTTAGCGGACTAAAAACTGCTGTATTGAGATTAGTAAAATCTTTTGATGATCAGGAATTACCGGTTAATGATATTTGTGCAAGTTTTCAGGAATGTGTTTCTTCAACTCTTTTGAAAAAAGTAAAACGAGCAGCTGAAGAAAGGGGTTACAAACAAGTTGTCTTAGCAGGTGGAGTAGCTGCAAACTCTGAAATTCGTAAAAAAATATTTAATCTTAGAGAAGATGGATATGATGTTTATGCACCAATTATGAAATATTGTACTGACAATGCTTCTATGGTCGCAAGCGCAGCCTTTTTCTTTGATAAAACTTTCGATGATATTGATGTTGAAGTTTTTTCCAGAGCATAAAAAATTATAATAAATTTATAAAGAAAGGATGTGTGTATGAGAATTTATTCAATTAGCAATGTTATTCAAAATTATAACAGTACTTCTTTTAAAGCTGCAAAACCAACCAATACACTTGTTTCAAAAATAGCTAACAAAACAATTTTCCCAACAGCTATTGGAGCATGTATGGTTTCTTCATTACTAGGTTGTGCACCAACAAAGAATCTCTATAAAACAGATGATATTCAATATCAAAAAGAATTTGTAACCAACAATAAAAATTATACAATGACTTACATTAATTCGGACAGTATTTTGGGTGAAAATGCCGTTACAGAAATTTATCTTAGTCCTAAGAATAAAAAATCCTCTTCTGTTAGACTGGAATCGCTAACGAAGTATGTATCTGATAATGGTTATAACGTAGTTGCAACTGTTTTAAATCCAAAATCTGATAAAACAGATATAGTAGAACTTCCACAAGAAATTGGAGATGAACTTTTAGATTTGTATGAGGGAAAAACGGAATTTTTCTTAATTCCGGGAATTAACACTTATAGTGAAATTTACACAAATTATTTTGAATAAATCTTTATAAATTCAAATATTTTGTTAAAATTAATTTTTTTAATGCTCTTGCATGTACAGCTTCTGGTTGAAGCTCAAGAAGCCTGTCAAGATAAATTAAAGCATTATTATAATTTTCCATTTTTTTCTGTGCAGCAGCCATTGCATAAAGTGCATCAATAAAATTTGGGTCAAGATTTAGAGCTTTGTTCAAATCTTCTATCGCACGATTAATATCCGGATTTTGAATATCTTTTCTTGATAATAAAATTTTTGCACGATTGTAATATGCATCTGTCATATTTTCGTTTAATTGAATAGATTTTGTGTAATCCAGAATAGCTTCATCAAAATTTTCTAATGCTTGATGAGCAACAGCTCTGTAAAAATAAGGTATTTCCCAATCATTTTTAAGTTTAAGAGACTTTGTTATATTTTCGATTCCATTTTGAAATCTACCGTTTTGAATATCAAAGATTCCATTATCTAAGTAATATTTATAATCAGCCATAGAGAAATAATAGCATAAAATTTGATATTATGTATAATATTACACCATTTCACGCAATTTTTTAAGTTGGTCTCGGATTTCTGCTGCTCGTTCAAAATCAAGAATTTTTGCAGCTTTGTGCATATCTTTTTCTAATTTTGTAATAAGTTTTGGCAAATCTTTTTTATCGATACCCAAATCAACCATTTCTTCTGCGACAATATCTTCAAAACTTCTGTAACTTTCAACCAATGAAAGGAGATTGTTTTCTATAGGTTTTTTAATAGTTTGAGGAATAATTCCATACTTCTTATTATGTTCAAGTTGGATTTCACGACGGCGGTTAGTTTCGTCAATAGCTCTTTGCATAGAATCCGTTATTTTATCTGCATACATAATAACTTCTCCGCAAGCGTTTCTTGCAGCACGACCGATAGTTTGAATTAAACTTGTATCTGAACGCAAAAAGCCTTCTTTATCTGCATCCATAATTGCAACAAGTGAAACTTCCGGTATATCAAGACCTTCTCTAAGTAAGTTTACACCGATAAGGACATCAAATTCGCCTAAACGTAAATCTCGTAAGATTTCGACACGTTCAATTGATTTTACTCCGCTATGCATATATCGAACTTTTATTCCGTCTTGTAAAAAATAATCCGTCAAATCTTCCGCCATACGTTTAGTAAGAGTTGTTATCAAAACACGTTCATTTTTTTCTGCCCGTTTTGCAATTTCTTTTTTTAAATCACTAATTTGTGTTTCAATTGGTCTAATATGAATTTTAGGGTCAACTAGACCTGTCGGACGAATAATCTGCTCAACAAGTCTTTGAGATGTTTTTAGCTCAAACTCAGCCGGAGTTGCGGAAATATAGATTTTTTGACCAACTTTGTCAAAAAACTCTTTGCTTTTTAATGGTCTGTTGTCTTTTGCACAAGGTAATCTAAAACCGTAATCTATAAGTGTTTTTTTTCGAGAAGCATCTCCATGATACATTCCGTTAAGTTGTGGGATTGTTACGTGAGATTCATCAATAACTGTCAAAAATTCACTTTGAAAATAATCCAATAAGGTTGCAGGAGGGGTGCCTGGTTTACGACGTTCAATTATTCTTGAATAATTTTCGATTCCGGAGCAATAACCCATTTCTTTAATCATTTCAATATCATATTTTACACGTTGTTGAAGTC
>CAZHEI010000038.1:0-14188 GCA_964531425.1 uncultured Vampirovibrio sp.
GATTTAATTTCATTTGTAATATGTGGAATTACTTGCACTGTACCGCCAAGATAATCCCCTTTTCTTTCTTTATTAATAACTGTTTGATAAACGCTACCTGATGTTACGCTGCTCAACTGAGAAAAGTTTGAGTCAATAAATCTTTCGTAATGCCCTAAATCTAAATCAGTTTCTGCACCATCATCTGTTACAAAAACTTCTCCGTGTTGAAATGGGCTCATTGTTCCGGGGTCTACATTGATATAAGGGTCAAATTTTTGAATAGCTACACTAAAACCTTTAGCTCTTAATAATTTACCTAAAGAAGCGCCCACTATGCCTTTGCCTAATGAACTTACAACACCACCTGTAATAAAAATATACTTAGTCATTTTTTTAACCCTTTGTCGGAGCACATTCCTATCACTACTAATTTTATTTGCTGTTCCAAGTGCTCCTCTGGAACAGATTATCAGCTTGTTTACGCTAGCTATTAAAAAAGAGGTCAAGAAGCCTCTTGGTGCTTGTAGATGCATTTCGAGACAGACCTCTTTGTTTTTTTATTTAGTTCTGTATTTTAAGACTTATGTCTGTCGACAAAATGTCTACGTGCGTAGCACTAGTTAATCCTTGGAACTCTGAAAAATCCGTCTTCTTCATACGGAGCATTTTTCATAAGTTCTTCTTTTGTTTGTTCGTAATAAACTTTATCTTCTCTCATTACGTTTACAAAATCAATTGCATGCGCCATCGGCTCAACATTTGATGTATCAACTTCATTCATTGCATCAACATGCTTTAGAACATCTCCTAATTGTTTTGTGAATTTTTCTTTTTCTTCTTCTGTAAGTTCTAAACGAGCTAATTTTGCTACGTGTTCAACATCTTTTACTGTAATCATTTTCCCTTCTCCAATATTACAAGATTTTAGCATAAACGAGAGTTTGAGACAATGTTGTCTTTTGTAAGAGTTACATTTCTTAGTGAATTAAATTCACCTTCATCAAGAATAACGTTTATGTAATTTCTTGTAACACCTTTATATTTGCCATTTTTATTTAATTTTTTTTCAATAAGTACTTCCTGTGTTGAGCCTATATTTGATTTTAAAAATGTATCAAATTTCTCAGCACTAATTTTTTTGATGACACCGGCACGTTCTTCTTTGATTGAATCCGGTAAATGACCTTTTAATTTTTCAGCAATTGTTCCTTGTCGAATAGAATATGGAAATGTATGGATTTGACTTAATTTTGACTTTTTTAGATTTTCAACTGTAGTTTCAAAATCATTATCAGTTTCGCCTACAAACCCCGCAATAATATCACTTCCAAGAAATGGTTTATCAAAACGAGAAACAATATCTTCAATTTGGTCCAAATAGTATTCAACTGTATAATGCCTGTTCATTCGTTTTAAAGTAGAATTACACGCTGATTGCAAAGACAAGTGAAAGTGTGGACAGAATTTTTCACTAGATTGAAGAAAATCCAATAATTCGGTTGTAATTTCGTGCGGATTTAAAGAACCCAATCGATAGCGAGGAATTGAAGTTTTTGTTTCAATATCCTCAAGTAGTGGTAAGATGTTTCCTCCACCCCATAAACCTATGTGTATTCCGGTCAAAACAACTTCTTTATAGCCAATATCTGAATATCTATTAATCTCATTAATAATAAAGTCTGAATCAGCCCAACGTGATTTCCCTCGTCCGTATGGTATTATGCAATAAGCACATCTGTTGTCACATCCGTCCTGAATTTTTAGACTAATGCGGGTCTTTGTCGTATCATTAAGGGTTACTTTATAAAAGTTATTTGCCCCCATTAAATCTCTTACTACAAAATGTTCTTCTTCATCCAAATATTTTGCGATTTCAAATTTATCTTCATTCCCGTAAACATAATCAATAAAAGGTTCCTCAAGAAGCTTGTCTTTCTCAATTTGTGCAATACAACCGGTTAAAATGGTCTTTAGTCCTAAACTATGAGCATGACGAAGCAAATACATAGCTTCATTGTCACTTTTATGTGTAACCGAACAAGAATTAAGAATGTAAATTTCAGCTTCTTCACAATTAGGTACTTGTTCAAAACCGGATTCAATAAGCTTTTCTGCAACAATTTGTCCTTCAAACTGATTGGATTTGCAACCCATTGATTTTAAATAAAACTTTTTCACATTCTTAATTCCCAAAACTTTTTACACAGTTGTTTCAATAGATTTATGTCTTGAAACAGAGTATCTTGATTTATAATCTTCATATCTGCTTACAAAAGCCATATCTTCATCTTTATTTCTGTGATTATATTCGTGTTTATCAATTGTATTATCTTGAAGTTGAATAACACTAGTTGCGATATTACCACAGTGAGCTGCGATTCTTCTTAAATCAGTCAATAAATCTGAAAACATAAAACTTAATTCTGGTGTGCACAACCCATCTTTCAAGCGTTGTATATGACGATTTTTAACTTTTCTTATAATACGTTTAATAACGGCTTCTAATGGCTCAACTTCTTGTGCCAATTGAATATTATCAGTTTTATAAGCTTCTAGTGACATAACAAATATTTCAGATACCGCATGTACAATAACTTTTAGTTCCTCAACAGCTTGAGCAGATAATTTACTTTCACTATCCTTAAGTTTTTCAGCAATTTGTAGCATATATTGAGCGTGATCGCCAATTCTCTCATAATCTCCGATAGTGAGCATTAATTGAGAAATTCTTGCGTTATCTTCTTCTGCTAATTCTTTAGCTGAAAGTTTTATCATAAATGCATTTAGTTTATCTTCATACATATCAATTTTTACTTCATTTGCTAAAATTTGTTCTGCTTTTTTCTTGTGATAGCTCTTTAGCATTTTTGTTGAATTTATAAAATTAAATTCAACAAATTCTGCCATTTTAACAGATTGTCTATAGCATTCTGCAATCGCAAAAGATGGTGCTAAAAGCAGTCTGTCGTCTAAAAGAACAGATTTATTTTTATCTTTTTTATCAGGAACAAATGATATTGCAAGTTTTTCTAAAGTTTTCATAAATGGGAATAACATTATTGCAGAAATAATATTATAAGTTGTGTGAACAATTGCAATTCCCAGCGGATTAATATCTTTAGGTACAAAACTTAGCGGGAATATTTTATTCCACAATAAAAACGCCGGTAAGCAAATTGCAACCCCAATAATGTTGTATATAACGTGAACAGCGGCTACTCGTTTTGCAGCTGTATTAACACCAATTGCTGAAAGTACTGCAGAAATACAAGTTCCGATATTTTGTCCCATGATAATTGGTATTGCCATTCCATAAGTGATTCCACCAACTAAAGATAATGCTTGTAGAATACCTAAAGAAGCTGCTGAGCTTTGAATAATCATGGTTACAACAAGACCAACCAGCATTCCCAAAAATGGATTTGTGAATGCAATCAAAGTCTGTCTAAAACTTGGTAAATCAGCCAAAGGTGCCATTGAACCTGACATAACTTCCATTCCAAACATTAAAATTGCAAAACCCATTAAAACAGTGCCGACATTTTTTCGTCTATTGCTCTTTGCAACCATAATCATGATGACACCAATAAGTGCCAATATAGGAGAAAAGGATTCAGGTTTTAATAATCTTAAAAAGAAATTAGAACTCTGAATCCCTGATAAACTTAAAATCCATGCTGTAATAGTTGTACCAATATTAGAACCAATTATAACGCTCACCGTCTGAGAAAGCTTCATAATGCCGGAATTTACCAGTCCTACCAGCATAACTGTTATTGCGGATGATGATTGAACTGCTGCTGTAATACCAGCTCCGAATACTAGGCTCTTTATTGGATTAGATGTTACCTTTTTTAAAATTCGCTCTAAACGTCCACCTGCTATTTTTTCTAAGCCGGCTGACATAATTGAAATTCCATAGAGGAAAAATGCCAGTCCGCCACATAGTGTGAAAATCGAGAAAATATCCATAATCTTTTTCCTTCCTCATGCCCATAAGGGCATATATGCTTAGTGTATCACAAGGAAAAATTTTCAACAATTAACTTTTAAAAATTTGATAATTTAGTTGGGATTACAACAAGGTGGAATATTATTTGTATCAAATTCAAAACCTTTAAATGCACGAATACCCATATATTTAGCATTTTGTCCAAGTTCTTCTTCTATTTTTAATAGTCGATTATATTTGCAAATTCTGTCTGTACGAGAAAGTGAACCGGTTTTTATCAAACCTGCATTTACTCCTACTGCCAAATCTGCAATAAAAGTGTCTTCTGTTTCTCCTGAGCGATGAGAAATAATCGTCGAATAATTATTTTTTTGTGCCATAAAAATTGTATCAAGGGTTTCTGATAGTGTCCCGATTTGATTAGGCTTGATAAGAATTGAATTTGCCATCTTTTTTCTTAATCCGCCAATTAATCGTTCAACATTTGTTACAAACAAATCATCTCCTACCAATTGACACTTTTTCCCCAATTTTTCAGTCAGACTTATCCATCCGAGTTCATCATCTTCAGCAAGTCCGTCTTCAATTGATATGATTGGATAATTATCTACCAATTTTTCAAGATAATCAATCATTTGTTCATGGTTAAATTCTTTGTTAATGCCTTTCAAATAATATTTAGCGAGAGTACAAACTCCATCTGAGCATTCACCATGTTCGTATAATTCAGAAGCCGCAACATCTAAACATATTTTTATTATTTTAGTATTGTAGCCAGCCTGTTCAATGGCATTAATTATATCCTCAATAGCTTCTTCCGGAGTCGCAATATCAGGTGCAAAACCACCTTCATCACCAACATTTGTTGATAATCCTTTTTTATTCAGAATTTCTTTAAGAGCATGAAAAATTTCCATGCCAGCTTGTAATGCTTCTGAAAAACTGGACAAACCAACCGGAGCAATCATGAATTCTTGAAAATCGAGTTTATTATTTGCGTGCACTCCGCCATTTAAGATATTCATCATTGGAGTTGGAATAGTACAAGCATGAATTCCTCCTATATATCTGTAAAGAGGTATTTCATAAGCGATTGATGAAACTCTCGCACACGCAAGCGAAACTGCAAGTATAGCATTAGCTCCTAAAGTAGATTTGTTAAATGAACCATCCAACTCAAGCATTAAATTATCTATGTTTCTTTGCTCTGTCGGATCATCTCCTATCAAATTTGGTGCAATAATTTCATTGATATTACTAACGGCTTTTTGCACTCCTTTACCTAAATATTCATTTTGAATTTTATCTCTTAATTCAACCGCTTCAAAAGTTCCAGTAGATGCTCCGGAAGGTACACTCGCAGTTGATTTTGTTCCATCACTCAATTCAATTTCAGCTTCTACAGTAGGAACCCCTCTTGAATCTAAAATCTGACGTGCTTCAATATTTTCAATTTCTAAATACATAACTAATCTCCTTGTTATAAGAGTTTAGTTTTTATAAATAATTTATTCAATCCGACAAATAGATATATAATAGCGAAAATTAAAGAAAAATTTTTGAAAAAAACTATAAAAATGTACTGTATATTTTCTAAAAATGACGATATGTTAAGATTTATTAAGTTTAATTTTTGGTGATATTACTAAGTTTTACTCAATTTATTGATATAAGCATATAATATGGTATATCATAAAATATTTTTGTAATATACTTATAAGCATAAATGTAATTTATATTATGTGTTATTACTTATAGAAAGGATTAAATTATGATTAGACCGATTAGTAGTGTTTCTTTTAATGGAACAAAGAATTTAGGTGCTCAAAAAGTTGCAAGAAAAGTTGTTAATGTAGCAAAACAAGCTCCATCAGGTATTTCAAAAACTCCGGTTCGCTTGTTAGATGCAAAAGAAGAACAATATGTTAAAACTGCAATTGGTATATGCGTAGGAACTTCAGCTGCAAGTTGCATGAGTGAGTTTTTAGATGGATGTACTATTGGCTCACAAATGGTATAAAATATTATAACAATTAATAGAGGAAATTATTATGATATCAAGAGTTGACGGAGTAGGTTTTTCCGGTATAAAATCTGCAAATAAAAAGGTGATGCGTAATCTTGTTAATGCAAATAAACAAGCACCGAAAGGAATTTCTAGAACTCCAGTAAGAATGGAAAAAGATATTTTTGATAAACATCCATTAATAGCAGGTATGGGAACCGGATCTTACATTTCAGTTGTGGCGGTACTAGGGTCTTCTGTTTTAGAAAGGTTTGTTAGTCAAGTAAGTTAGAATTAGAGGTTATATCTGTTCAAGTTTACCAAA
The DNA here is from genome assembly GCA_964531425.1 of uncultured Vampirovibrio sp. Taxonomy (GTDB): domain Bacteria; phylum Cyanobacteriota; class Vampirovibrionia; order Gastranaerophilales; family Gastranaerophilaceae; genus CAG-196. The sequence continues at coordinate 6,265 of CAZHEI010000038.1, forward strand.
TGTATTGTAAATAAGATAAATCGGAAAGGAAAATCATGATTAGACCTATTAGTAGCATATCTTTTTGTGGTGTAAAAGATTTGGGCGCTCAAAAAGTAGCAAGAAAGGTTGTTAATGCAAATAAGCAAGCACCGAAAGGAATTTCAAAAACTCCTATTCGTCTTGAAGAGGATCCCTTAGATAAAATATTTAAAAGTCCGGTTGGTATTGTGGAGGTATTTTCAGATTCTGCTACCAATATCGCAGAAAAAGTTGGAGAAAAAAGTCCATTCCTTGGTTATGTTGTATCTGGATCATTTATGGTACCAATTGCAGGGTTATATTCTATAACCATGGCGTGGGCATCACAACATAATAGTTTGTCTAATTCTTAGTAAATAGCCTAGCATTAGTCTTTAGTTAACAAGGTAAGTAGCCAGTTATTTTTCTAACAAATAACCACCCAGTTTTTTAACAAGACTTAGTATTTTGGTCGGGAATTTTTTCCCGACCATTTGCATTGCGAAAACTTCTGCACAAAATTCACTGCCATCATTCACTGCAATAGCTCTATCAGAAACATTATTTTTAATGAATTCTAAATCAGCGTATTTATTCCAAATTCTGACATTTTTATATACATCAAAATTGTTTTGAAAATGTAGCCAGTGACCAGTTTCGTGAAATAGGGTATGGAACTTACTTTTTGCATCTGGTTGATTATCATTCAATTTATATACATTTTTAGGTAGAATTATTGGACTTTCTTTGACGTTTTGATTGAATTTATAGGTTAATCCTCTTATACCCAGAAATGAAATCAATGGAGATACAAAGAGAATGTTAGATGGAAGTTCTTTTATATTTGCTTTTTTTAAGCATTCAAATCCTGAATTAATATAACTTGCAAGCTCATAGTTATTATTAAATCTAACGTTTACTCCATTCTGAGCAAGATTTTGTTCAATTTTTCTTATTTCAATATTTTGTGAAAAAGGTTTATTTTTTTGTTTTTGTATTTTTTTATGTAAAAATTCTTCTACTCTATCCCAAAAAGTTGGCTTTGATATTATTTTTTCTGAACACTTTGTCATTGATTTAAACGGTATTGATCGATAATTCTCTTTAGAATGTACAAAAGAATTTGAGCTGATATTATATGATAAAGAGTTATATATGTGTAAATTATTCATCATTCTCATCCGAAAGAACGTAAATTGAGCTATTATCTTTTTCAGTACCAACATCTTTAATCTGTTCAGCTGCCATTTTTTTACTTGCTGTCAGATTTTCACATAAAATGCCACTGACATATTCTCTACTTTTTCTTGCAGATACAGGCTCTCCATTATCAGTAATTACACGATATCCTTCAGAATCACAACACTCATTGGTATCCTTCATAAAATCTACATACCGTTCATCTTGTAAATTTTCGTCCACAATTCCATCTTTGAAAAGAATCTTATCCCCATCTTGTTTGAAATAAAGCGGAGTGCCTATATGAATACTACCAACATCCTTCTTATATGCAAATCCTAAAGGTACAACTCTGACACTACCTTTTCTTTGAGCAACAGCTCTAATTATGTCAGCAATGCCGGATTGAAATTTCCATTGTGGGTCAAGATTTTTGAATGCGCACATTCTCCCTTCAGGGAATATAAACAAATTAATCTTATCTTGAACCAAATCTTTAATTAATTTCGCAGTAGCTTTCCCATTATAAATATGATTTGTTGCATGTATGGAAGCATCTACACCAACAGCACCCCATTTTTCTCCTAAAACTTGTTTTTCGGTGGATGCTGAATCTAATATATCTCTATTTAATATAATTTTAGGTTTCGGACAATTTTCAGCTTGCCCATTATAAATATATTCTCTTGCTAATAATGCACTAAAGAAATTTAATAATTTTGCATCTTCTTTTTGCTTATCATGATTCATTATAAAGATAGTAGATTCATTATCTTTTACCAAATCTGCAAGTTCATTATTTTCAACATTAATTTCAACTTCTTTTCCTGCACTCATTAATTTTGAAATTGTATAAACAAACAACATGTGTAATGCACTTTTATCAGGAATCTCTTTTATTTTTTTGATATCAACAATTTGAGAAATATCAGTTTTTGTTTTTGAAAACAAGTTTGTTAAACGTAGAAAAACTTTCATTAATGTATCAGTCATCTTATTAGCGACTTTTCTTCCGCCATATTCAACTGCAATACTGGCTTTTTCAAGTCTTGTGTAAGTCTTTTCCGTCATGTATTGTCTTTTTGCAAGCGTATTTCTTACAGGGTTAGAGTTTAATATTTTCATGCTATTTCTTTCTTGATGGCAGTTTAGTACCTTTTCTTAAACCAAATAAAAATTTAGTAAGCCAACTAGGTTCTTTTGTTGTAACCTGAGGTTTTGTACAAAAATTGCTTTTTGCATCAACTAAGACATACGGCTTTACGGTTTTATTAGGTACTTTAAAAACCATTCTTGCTTTAAAATTTAAATTGTTTGTAAAATCTATCATAGTATTGATACTAAATATTCTAAAAAAAAAATTTGCTATACGAATTTATAAATAAGTTGTTAAATTAGCCAAAAACAAGCTATATCAAGAAAAACATAACTTAATAATTCTTAATATAGGCATTTCTATAAACGAAGAATTCGAAAAAATATCCTTATACGATATAAACAGCAGGAGAATAATTTTATTTTCCTGCTGTTAAAAAGCTTGTGTAATGCTACAGATGTTTTCTGAAATTCTGTTTTAAAATAATTTACAACCCAAACATATCAGTTATAGAGTTCAAAGAGCTTTTAAATCCTCTTTCCATTAAACGAGTAAGTGCTTCTGTCGGAGTTAAATTACTTCCATCATCGATTGAACCATCCTGATTAAATTGTTCTATTACCGGTTGTCCATCTTTATCGGCATATATTCTTTCTTTTAATTTCCCACCTCTATCTTGACCATAGTAAGTCTCGTACAATTCAAAGTCAGGATAGTAGCCTCTTGCAATTGTAAAATCATTACTAGAATCGTTTCCAAATTCTATTATACGATTTGTAATGATCCCATTTTCTGGAATTTCAACATCTTTTTCGTCAATAAATAAGAACCTTGTGTCGTCCATCTTTCTGTCAAAGATAGTTTTGTCTGGATACCGTCCATAATTACGAACACCGAAAAATGTCTTATATTCGCCGTTAGTTATAATTGGCAAGAAGAAGTTCGGAGCTTTTTTATTAATTTTTTTTGCAGCATTAGCAACATCTTCTCCCTCACGGATTCCTAGAGATAATTTGGCGAGATTTCCATCCAAACTAATCACTGCTCCTTTAGATAGGTTATTATAATAGTTTTTTATCGTACTTTGACTAAGTTCAGTATCTCCAAAGAATAGCTTCTTTTTATTAAGTGCAAGTATTAATTCATTAAACACATCTCTAACAGAATTTATATTTCTCAATTTCCTGTTAAATTGTGTTTCAAAAACTTCAGCATAATTACCACCTTTAAATGACACAGAATCGTTTGCTATTGGTTGAGTTGGATTTGTTTGTGCTGTTTGTTCAGGTTGATTTCTTCTAACACTTGAAATCTTTGATGCAGAATTACCTACTGCTCCAATTGGACTAATAAACATCGGGATACATCCTTTCTTAATATCTTCTAATACACACTAGTAATATAATCATACTAATATGACTATACTAATCCTAAAAAATTCATTGTCAAACTTTACTTTATTCCGGTATTTCCTTTTATAATATCCGAAATCCATGGTAAGTAGCTGTAGTAGCCCATTGATGCGGTTATTGCCAAATATAGAATAATTGTTGTTGTAAAGATTTGTAAAATTGACAGATTGAAAAATATTGTTAACGGTGCATTCAATATAACAGGAATTAAATTAATAACCGGTATTTTATAAATTATTACGAGGAGTAATCCACCCAATACAGATAACAAGTAAAATAAAATTGATATAAATATTGATTGCATAATATGATACATCAAAAAAGGTGTTACTTGTTTTCTCATAAAAGCTGCAATAATAAGCCATACAAAGCCCACACCACCGGCAGTTAAATAAGATGCGGCAGAAAGAATTCGTTCTATCGGGTATGGATTTTTAGAAGTTTGCAACTAAATCCTCTTTTCTGTGTTCATTGATAAAATCATCTAAAACTTGAATGAAAACCAGTTTGTATTCATCATTTTCAGGTCTTAAATTAACAGCTGCTCTGTATGAATAAATTGAACGTTCTACTTCATGATTCATATAATAAGTGTTTGCAATCAAAACAAATATGCTAGGATCAAGTTTATTGATTTTCAAAGCTTCTCTGTATTGAGTTTCAGCCTCATTGTATTTCTTCAAATTAGAATACAAATTCCCAAGAAGAATATATGCATTAACTTCTTTCGGGTTTGTTTCAATAGCTTTTTTATAAAGTTCAACAGCATCATCATAATCTTTAAAATCAGATTTTGCAATTGCATAACAGATATAAGCCTTGTAGTTATCTCCTTCTAAAGCAATTGATTTGTCAAAATATTCGTAGCAATTTTCTTTATCTTTGGTAACAGCTAAAGTATTTGCAATACATAAAGCAACTGTTTTATTATCAGGCGCTAGTGCAAATACTCTGTAATAGTATTCTAGAGCTTGTTTGTAGTCATATAATTTATAACAAACATTTCCTAAATCAACGAGAGCTGTCAAATTATTTGGATCTAATGACAAAGATTTTTCATAATAAGCTCTTGCTTCTACATAGTCTTCAAAATCATGGTACAAAAGTGCTATTGCGTTATAAATTTCCGGATCCTGCGAATTAAAATCAAGAGTTCTTGAATAATAATGCAAAGCCTTTGAGAAATTCTTCATTTCTGCATAAGTATTGCCCAAATTATAATAAACAAGATAGTTGCTTGGATTTACAAGAACAGCCTCATTGAAGTATTTCAAAGCTTTTTTGTATTCTTTTGCATAGAACCAAATACTACCCAGATTCAACAATGTTTGCATATCTTTTGGATCAATTGCAAGTAAACTTTCATAAACTGAAATAACTTTTTCATACTGATTATCAAGTGCATAATATTTTGCAAGTTCATGGTAATGTTCAGTATTATTAGGCTCCATTGCCATCTTTAAAACTGTTTTTTCAATAGCTTTGTCTAATTCTTTTTTATCCATTTTTTCAATCTCTTCTATTTCTTTTGAGTCTCGCTAACTCCCTCGCCCTACGGGAGAGACCCCAAATGGGCGAGACTGGGTGAGGGGGCAATCCCTTTCCCCATTACCTATCTTTATATTCAGAATATTCTTCCGATTCTTTTAACCAAGTCTCACGTGGAATGCTGAATGCATGATTCCAGAATTTTTCTATTGCATAAGCTTCTCTATCTTCTTGATGAAGAATGTGCACGACTACATCTCCGTAATCAATCAAATTCCAACGGTTTTTAGCATCATTCTCTTTCCCCATTGGTAAGCGTGAAAATGTTTGTTTAACTTTGTCAGCAAGATTTTCTGTCAAGGCTTTTACCTGAGTTGAGGTTTGAGCGGATGCGATAACAAAATAATCAGCAAAAGACGAAACATTACTGATATTAAGGATTGAAATGTTGCTTGCAATTTTTTCATCCAAAAATCTTGCTACTATACATGCCATTTTATATGATGTCAAATCTTTTGTCATTAAATTCTCCATACTAAATCATATCTATTCTTTTTTGATGACGACCGCCTTCAAATTCAGTTTTAAGCCAGATATCAACTATATCAAGAGCTAAGCCGGCGCCAGTTATTCTTTCACCCAAACAGAGAATGTTAGAATTATTGTGCATTCTAGTCATTCTTGCAGTAAAAGTATCTGTGCAATGAGAAGCTCGGATTCCGTCAAACCTGTTTGCAGTGATTGACATTCCAATTCCTGTTCCGCAAACTAAAATCCCACGTCCTTGGGTTGCTAAAATCTCTTTTGCTACAGCCTTAGCTATTGGTGGGTAATCACAAGATTCTGTCGAATGACAACCTAAATCAGAAACTTCATAGCCAAGTTTCTTTAAATGTTCAATAATCTCACTTTTTAGTCTAAATCCGCCGTGGTCAGAACCAATAACAATTGCTGTCATTTACCCTCTTTTCTCCTGAAAATCTTATCATAAATTTAGGAGCTTCGCAAGGGAAGCTCCTCTAAACGAACTATTTTAAAGCAACTGTCATATCAGCTTCAATGCAAACTTTGCCATCAACTGTTCCAACCCCGTGGCATTTGCAGATAGGTCCTTTTGCTTTAACTAATTCAACATGCATTTCAAACTTATCTCCAGGTCTTACAATGTTTTTCCATCTTACATTATCGGCTCCGGCATAAAGTGTTAATTTTCCTCTATATTCAGGCATGCTCATAACAATTGGAGCTGAACATTGAGCAAGAGCTTCTAATTGCAAAACTCCAGGCATTACCGGATTATTAGGGAAATGTCCTTGGAAAAATTCTTCATTCATAGTTACATTTTTATAACCTTTAGAATATTTCCCAGGAACACATTCTGTAATTCTATCAACAAGCAAGAATGGATATCTGTGTGGTATCATTTCCATTATTTGCATTGTATCAAATGTTAAAATTTCTTCTGTCATAATATTCTCCTTTTTATAATATTTGGTCAGTTGACATTTGTCTAACTACAAAACTGTATTAAATTTACTTGTCAACCTCTGCTACATACCCTCCCAGCTGGTTCGTGCTTGCAGAGTTTATATTTTGATTAATTTCGGCTTAAGTATCTGTGCAACCTTACAGTGAACTGCGTGTCCTGCTTCTTTTACAAGGATTTGAGCTCTCATATTTAAAGGAGAAACTCCTGTTAAATACAAATCTCCAAATAAATCCAATATTTTATGTTTTACAGGTTCCAATTTAGAACGTAATTCCGTTGTATAACCAACATCCTTAAGTCCTACAGTGTTATCAATGGTAACTCCTTTTGCAAAACCAAGCATTTGATATTTTTTCAAATCTTTATAAAATCCAAATGTCCTTGCTTCAATTATTTCTTGCAAATTGTTCAAATCTAAGCTTACCCATCTTCTTGTTAAATCCGGATGGTCATAATTAACCGAATAAGAAATAGTTAATTCTTTGTCCGGCAAAATTACCATGCTGGTTTTTCCGTTTAAATAATAAACAGGTTCAGATACTGTATATAAGTCTTTGTTAGTACCATCGATTCCTGCTTGATTGAATAATTCTACCCAAACCTTAGAACTTCCGTCGAAAATAGGAAATTCTGTTTCAGAAAGATAAACATCAATTGAATCAATTTTACAGATAGCACACGCTGCCATAAAATGCTCACAAAGCATTGCTTTGTATTTATAATCTCCCAACAAAGTCCTATGCTCTTTGCTACAAAGAGTTACGCAATGGTCTGTTGAATACAGATTATCAATTTCGGCATTAAAACTAACTTCTGCACCCTTAGAAAAAATTCTAATTTTACCACTTTGTGAAGGTTTTATCACAACTTCACAAAGCTTATTTTTCATAAGCGAATTGCCGGATGTTTTGATTTCGTTTTTGATTGTTACCATTATTTATAAACCTTTGTAAAACTATTCTTCTCCATCATGTTCTTCTAAGAAAGTTTTTAGAAGTGGTTCATACTTTTTGAATTTGGCAATTAAATCGCCAGCATCTTTCATTATTTTCAACTGTTTAATGAATTCTTTTCTTGGCATAGCAGGAGAACCTACAACAATTGATTTAGCAGGGAAGCTCTTTGATACACCGGCTTGAGCAGCGATAATTGAATCTTCACCTATTCTCAAGTGGTCAGCCAAACCTGCTTGACCTGCGATTACAACTCTATCTCCAATTACACAGCTACCTGCAATACCAACTTGTGAAACAATCATAC
>CAZHEI010000039.1:0-13885 GCA_964531425.1 uncultured Vampirovibrio sp.
CAAAAATGTTGTTAGGTTACTTCGGTAAAACTCCTTGTGAACCGGATCCTGAATTGGTTAAATGGGCTGAAGAAAAAATGAATATGGCTCCAACTACTGAAAAAGTTGTTGACATCAATGAAAAAGACCCAGAAAAAGGTGTTGAAGCTGCTAAGAAAAGATTAGAAGCAGCAGGACTTCCTGTTACTGATGAAAACTTATTCATTGCAGCTGCTTGTAAAGACGGTAACGTTGATAAAGGTGTTGACTTCTTACTTGGTAAAGGTGTTGTATCAGTTAATAAGACTGCTAATAAACCTGCTGCTACAGCTCCAACAGCTTCAAGCACAGGCGAATACACAATCAAAGTTAACGGTAAAAACTATGCTGTTAAACTTGATGGTGATAACAAAGCAATTGTTAACGGAAAAACTTATGATATCGGTGTAAAAGCTGGCATTGAAACAAAATCAGCTGGTGCATCAGGTGAAGGTGAAGAAATTAAAGCAGCACTTCCTGGTAACGTTTTAAGAATTGAAGTTTCAGAAGGCGATTCTGTTGAAGAAGGCGATGTACTAATTGTTGTAGAAGCTATGAAAATGGAAACAGAAATCAAGGCTCCAAAAGCAGGTACTATTAATGAAATTTTAGTAGCTCAAGGCGATAAGATTGTTACAGGTCAAGCTTTGGTAGTTTTAGGTTAATAAGGGGGTAAACGATGAATATTATTGATGGTTTACACGAATTATGGGAATCAACAGGTATAATGTTATTCCACAAAAGCGCAGAAGCTGCTTTTGCTAACCCTGATTTAAGTTGCGTGGATCAAATTTTCCAAGCACACGGTCAATGGATTATGATTTTAATCTGCTTGTTCTTGTTGTGGTTGGGTATCAAAAAACAATTTGAACCATTACTTCTTGTTCCGATTGCGTTTGGTGGCTTGTTATCAAACATCCCTATGTTACCTGGAGAAGCTATTGCAGGACCTACTGGTTTCTTAGGAATTATCTTTGAAGCAGGTATTCACAAAGGCTTGTTCCCATTGATTATTTTCATGGGTGTAGGTGCTATGACTGACTTCGGTCCGTTGATTGCAAACCCTAAAACAGCTCTTTTAGGTGGGGCTGCTCAATTTGGTATCTTTGGTGCGTTATTGATGGCATATTGTATTTTTGGATTTAATTTGCCGGAAGCTGCATCAATCGGTATTATTGGTGGTGCTGATGGTCCTACTTCAATCTATGTAACAACAAAATTGGCTCAACACTTGCTTGGACCTATTGCAGTAGCTGCTTATTCATATATGGCATTGGTTCCTGTAATTCAACCGCCAATTATGAAATTACTTACTACAGAAGCTGAACGTAAAATTCAAATGGTACAATTAAGAGAAGTTACAAAAAGAGAAAAAATTGTATTCCCTCTAATGGTATTATTACTTTGCGTAATCTTCTTGCCAAGCGCTTGTCCTCTTTTAGGTGCATTATGCTTTGGTAACTTATGTAAAGAATGTGGTGTTGTAGAAAGACTTTCTGACACTATGCAAAATGCTTTAATCAACATTGTTACAATCTTCTTGGGATTGTCTGTTGGTTCAAAACTTTCTGCAGAACAATTCTTGACAGTACAAACTTTATTCATCTTAATCCTTGGTATTGTGGCATTTTCACTTGCAACTGCCGGCGGTGTATTGATGGCTAAGTTAATGAACTGTTTCTCAAAAACAAAAATTAACCCGCTTATTGGTTCTGCAGGTGTTTCTGCTGTTCCAATGGCAGCACGTGTATCTAACAAAGTTGGTTTGGAAGCTAACCCTCAAAACTTCTTGTTGATGCACGCAATGGGACCAAACGTATCTGGTGTAATTGGCTCTGCTGTTGCAGCAGGTGTGTTACTTGCTCTTTGTCACTAAGGAGTGAGTATAATAAAAGTTGGGTGGGCTCCTGCCGTAAGGCTTGCTCACCTTTTTTATTTAAATTAAAATCCCATATTCCTTTATTTTTTTATATAATGTAAGTATGTTTTATTTTAATGAAATCAATGGTAAAAAAGTTTTAAAAAGTAGTTTGCTGGAGAATGTTTATCATTGTTTTACAACGAGAGGCGTTCTTCCGTCACAAATTTTGCCCAATAATATTAAATGCATTTCTCCTGTTCAAACCCATTCTGACCATGTTGAAATTGTAGATAATAGACTTGAATATCCGGATACGGATGGTTTAATTCTTACACAAAAGAGAATTGTAGTGTGTTTAAGATTTGCAGACTGTACTCCACTTGTCTTTTATGACCCTGTAAAACAAATTGGTGCCGTTTCTCATGCCGGATGGCGTGGAACTGCTTCTAAAATTGGGATTAAGACAATTGAAAAAATGGGTTCAAATCCAAAAGATATCATTGCATTAATTGGACCGGCAATTGGAGTTTGTTGTTATGAAGTTTCTGATGATGTAAGGAATAAATTATTAAACACGGTTTCTGATAAAGATGGTTTAACTCAAGGCAAAAATGTTGATTTAAAACAAATCAATAAACGCCAATTAGAAGAAATTGGCGTTTATAAAATTGATGTTTGTCCATATTGCACAAGTTGCAATAATGATTTATTTTATTCTTATCGTAAAGAAAATGGAACAACAGACCGTCACTATGCAATTCTTATGCTCTAGCTAATTCGGCTTCTTTTGCAGCTTTTTCTTTGCGTTGTTTGTCTAATTTATTTGTAATATAAATATTCAAGTTTGGAATACCAAAACCAAGTACTAGACCTGAGAATACATAACCTGCAAATTGTGCTTTGTTAAGAGTTTTAAGACGTTTTTTAGTAGCCTTTCTTGTTTGTTCAGGAAGTTTTTCCAAATCTTTTAACAATTCTTTAAATGTCTTAGCAATTGTCTTATCTCCATCTTTTTTAACAGTTTCAATACCGTTTTGAGATAGAGTTTCAATTAGAATTTCATCTCTTGTTTTAAGTTTAGAGTTGAATACTCGTTTTAAGAAACCTTGTTTACCAACTTCTTTGGTTCTATTCATAACAGATGTATCAAGTTTTTCAGCTGTAATTCTGTTAACAATATCACCAAGTATAAGCCAGCTTATATAGCCTAAGAAATCTTTTGTCAAAGATTCTCTAAGTTCATCTTTATCACGAGCAGCCATTAATCTTGAAATAATGGTCAAGCCATAAATACCTTTCAATTGGCTAATGGTTGGCATGCGTCCTTTGAATGCCATTTTATCCCAGAACCCTTTGAATCCTGTGCCAAGGGCAGCAAAGGTTAAGCCTAAGAAACCTGCTGATGCACCTAACTTCATTGCTTTAAATCCGGCACTGTTGTCTTTGCTTCTTCCTTCAACCCCTACAAAACCGTCAGAACCGGTTTTTAGTTTAGTTAGGTAGATATTAAGAGGTTGAATAGACATACCAATCGCAGTAGCAACTGCAAAACCTGCAATAGCACGAGATTTCATGAATTTGTTGAATTTTTGTATAAAAGCATTGTCTTTAATTGTTTTTCCATTTTTAACTTGATTAACAAATGCTTCGTTTACTTTTTCTTTATTAAATGATGTTGAAACGTTGAAAACATCTTCAAGTAAAGCTTCTAAGTTAGTTTTGCTTTGTTTACCTTTTTCTAAAGATTCAAGTATGCAATTTGATTCGGCTCCGGTGTCTGAGATTATCTTGTTCATGACAACTCGTAGAGAATCTGCTGAATTTTTATTTTTCCAATTTTTGAACTCAACATTTTTGTCATTAAGAACTCTATCCATTATTTTAGAAACATCATCAGCTGTTTCTTTAGATAGTTTTACAAAACCATCTTTATCTGCATTTTTATGATTTGGATTAAATGTTTTTAAATTCTCAAAAGTATCTTTTAAGTAGTCAAGTTGAGTTTTATTATTTTTAATTTGTCGAGCTTTGTTTTCAGCAAGAATATTTATAGTTTCTGGAGCAGTAAACATTGTATTTACATCTGTTCCGAATTTTTTATTTATTCCCATTGCCAATGCTATTGCTGTTCCAGCAAGTCCTCCGTATATACCAACAGAACTATGGTTTATTGTACCTGATGCTTCACGACGAAGGGTTTCTATACAAGCATCCGGTCCACGTTGAGCATCACTAGCTACACGTGGTATAACCATAAAACTTAAGTCTGTTAAGTTAGCACCAACACCTTGGTTTGTTGCTAAATATCTGAATGCTGTATCTACAGCACCTTTAAATTGTGGCTGTTGTTTTTGCTGAATATTGTTTTGTTGAACTAAATGTACTTGCATATTTTACCTTTGCTAGTGTGTTATTGATTCGTTATTATTAAACAGTTTTTACAACTGTTGTTTCTAAATTTTTATCTGATATCCCTTCATCAGACAAGCTATTTACGTTTTCTTGTGCTAAACGTAATGCTTCGGCATGTTTCTTCTTTGTTGAACTTCTTGTCCAAATTGGAACGAGAAGTCCAAGCAATAATAATGATACACCTAAGTTGGTTGCTTGGCAAGCAGAACGTAAATTGACTGCTCGTTTTAATTCTTTTTGAATTTGTGCTTTTTGAGTTGTATCAGGGGTTTTGCCTTCTTTTTTAAGTTTTTCGGCTAGGTTACTTACAACTTCTTCTGTTGACTTGATATTAACATCTTTTACCCAATGCCAGAATCGTTTAAATATATTTTTATTTCCGTTTAGAGGTTTGGTATCATTTAATAGTTGAACTCCGGTTTTCTTTTCAATTGCTGTTGCCGCTGCTTTTCCGGCATAATCTCCTAAGAAATACAATCCGGAGAATGTTGCTATATCACGAATAGTAGCTTCTGCAAGTTCATTTTTGTCATCAGCTACAGCCATACGAGATGCAAAAGTCGTAGTAGAAATAATTCTTGCTTGATCCATTGTTGGGAACCAACCTTTGAATTCAAACATACTCCAAGTTGGTTTTTTCATCATAGAAAGCAATGAAACTCCTACCATAGACGCAATTGAAATCATTTTTTGCTTAAATAAACCTTCTTGAGATTTTTTTCTAATGTCTTCATGTTGTTCTTTTCCAAAATCATCATATATTGGAGCCCCATCAACGCCGGAAATCTTTTTAGTAATCCATCTGTTTATGTACTGCATTGATGCAGCAAGAGGAAGTATAATTGTAAGACCAAGAATACTCTTTCCTTTAATAAGTTTTTTACTCTTTTTAGCAAATTCTTCAATTGAAACATTTTTATCTGCTTTTTGGAATTCTCTAAAGTATTTAACAGAATCTTCAAGCAATGTTTTTACAGTATTTGCGCTTACGTCTTTTTCGCCTTTAACTTTTACGTGTTCAAAAACGTGTGTTTTTTCTGCAATTTCTTTTGCAATTTTTTCTACTTCTTTACCCAATTCTTTATCTTTCATATTTGAAGTAGAAAGTTCTTTTAATTTGTCTGCATATTTATCCAAATCACCCTTAAGTGCATCTCTAAATAAAACAGGGTCTTTGCCATGTGTTCCTTCTGTATTTGCAAGAATTTCTTTTAAAGCATCTTTAATTTTGTCATCAGCACTAGATTTTTTGTAAAGTTCAGTAGCTCTATCAACTAATGAATGATCAGCCCAACAAGATGCCATGTTTGTATCTTTAGGCATAATAAAACGATTAATAGCTTTTGCAGCTCCCCATGCAATTGTTCCAGGAATTAAACAGTTTACGATAAGTCCTGATGATTCCCGTCTAAGAGCTTCAAATCCTGCAAACCAGTTTGTCATTGATTCAACAAAAGTTCTTGGTAAAATTGCAGAAAACATATCAACTGCGGCAACATTTACCATAGGGTTTGCTTCACATTTTTGCATTCCCCATAGCAATGCACCAAAAACATTCCCACCACCTTTGAAATTCGGATTCTTTTGTTCCTGATTCTTGTTTTTAGGGGTGGTTGTATAAACGCTATTTAAATTTCTGTTTTCTACACCAAGTCTAGTTATCATACACAAATCTTCTATTGCTATACATTGATTATATCAACACATATATATAATTAAAAGCAGGAGAAATTAAAAATTGCCTTTTTTGAATCAAATGTTAAGAAAATATTAAGAGAAATTTTTGCTTATTTTTATAACTTAAAGAATGTTTAGATTCAAAATACAGTTATTTCGTATTTGTACGCAAATTCGAATCTTTATAAAAGCAAAATCCAGTAAATAAATATAGCATGGTGATTGTAAATTTTTGTTAAGAAAATGAGATTTTATTAAAATAATTATAGGTCATGTTCAAGTATTATCATTGAACATAACCTATAATCTGTTTTGGGGAGGGATTTGTCTTTAAATAGAACTTTTTAATTATTTTATGCTACTAATTTATTATATTCTGCTATAATTGCATCAACAAATTCTTTGAAGTACAAACCATATACGTTGGAATCAGCCCCATCAGGGTCTTTTGTTTGTACTAGACCATTTTTAACTTTGGATTTATTCTCTGTCATATAGTTATAGAAGTTTGCAGGTGTATCGCCTTTCTTTTTCTTTTGATAATAATCTCCTTGTGGATCTACGGCATATTTTGTAACTACTTTATTCATCGCTTTTGTTAATAATGCAGTATCTACATTAGACATAGCAGAAGCAATTGAGTTAATGACAAAGTTTCCTAAGTCAGTCAATCTGCTTTTAACAACACTGGCTCCATTTCGACCCCAGTTATAATTATCATTGTCTTTGAAGAATCCAAGACATATAATTCTATCATTGTTGTATAAATCTGCAAAATCTCTTGTATTAAGGGCTTCGCCGACATTATTGCCATTTGCTCGTGTCATAACAGTTATACCACTAGGAGTATCACCAACCCATTGTACATCATTTGCAATTGATGTGATATTTAATTTCTTGGAGATTGTAACTGTTACAGTTTTTGAAGCAACTTCTTCTCCATCAATGAACATTTTGATGGTTCCGGTGTATGTTCCTGCTTTTGATGAATCAACAGTAACCTTATTATTTGCTTTATCGTATGATAAAGCTCCGCTTGTGGTGTATGTTATTCTGTCTGTTGTAATAACAGAACCATTGCAACTTGCTGATGTTGGCAAATCAAAATCTTTATTTTCACCTAAGCTTACAGTCAGTGTTTCAGGGATATTATTTAACAGTGATGCCTTCTCTTCTTCTGTTATTTCAGATACATCGCCAATTTCTGTAACTTTAGCTTTTAATTCAGCTATTTTTGATTTAATTTCACTCGGATAAAGCGAATTAATAGTAGAAGACCAATTTGTGCCGAAAATATCTGTTACTGCGGTTTTCAAGAAAGTATTCTTTTTGGCAACTGCATCACAGTATTTTATAGCAGCTTCTCTATGTTGAGTTAGCGATTTGTCATCATCGGTTTGTTCATCAGCAGCGTTTGCCATTTTGTCATATAGGTTTGCTAATTCACTTAAGCTCATATCGCCATACCCATTAGGGAAAAATTCAGAGAGTCTGTTTGAAATTTGTTCAATTATGTAGTCAGAAACCTTATCCATAGTTAAGGAGCCATCTTGAACTTTTGTTTTGATATCATTCAGAATTTCTTTATAAACATCTAAATATCTGGAATCTTGTGATATTAATTTAGCAATAGATTCTCCGAATTGGCTAACTAATGTGTTATAAAAATCTGAACCTTGTTCAATATTTTTGTAAGTTTTGTCTATTGTTACTATGTTATCTAAATTCTTTTTATATTCAGAAGTTGCGAATTCTCCAGCACAAGCTTTCAGCTCTTCAAAAGTTCCACCTTCTGCAAGTTTTGCTTCAATGAATTTTTGAACAGCAGAATTAAATTCATCTTCATAACCTTTGTATTTATCAACTTCAGAACTTAATTGATTTTTTATTGTTTGTATGATTACTTCTTTTTGTAATCCGTTTATAGTGCTGCTGTTAAATCCTAATTCTGATAAGTCATAACCGGAATCTTCACCTAATCCTGCGGTTGCAAGATACGCATCCATTATAGACATAATATCTTCTTTAATAGAAGCTGGATCTGTATCTGCGTCAATTGTTGAGATGTAGGCAGTGATAAGAGATTGTAAAGTTGCATCATCTGCAACTTTATAATCAGGATAGTCTTTTAGAACAGAGTTAACTAATGTAGTTTGATATTCTACAGCACAGTATTGCGCAGTACAAGTGTTTGCAATTTTTGGATATGCTTCAGCCAAAATTGCATCTAAATCACCGGAAGCTCCTCCTGCAATATATTGTTCAAGTAATACTGACAATTTCTCTGTAACATCAGCTTTCCATTGAGAACCTGTTGAATTAAGTACATTAGGAATTTTAACGTTGTTTGCGATAAATTCGTCAAACGCAACATAAACTTCTAATTGTTTATCCAAATTTGCGACTTCTGTTTTATCAAGAGCATTCAAATTCTTTAGTTTTGTACCGGAAATTTTTGAAGCAGAAGTATTTGTATCAATCTTTTTCCAGAATGAGTTGATTAAATCATTAGTAAGTTCACCGTTTTCTTCGCCATTCCATTCTGCATTCATAAAGCTACGGAATTCTGATTTAATAACAGTTCCATCACCGTTACCATAGTTGCTGTCTGCAACATCAACCCAGTTACCGCCATCTTTTTGATAACCTGCTAGAAATTGAAAAAATTTTCTTGTGTTTACTTCTGTCATAATTGAATGCTCCTTTTTTAATCCCTTTTTGCATGAATAACGGCATTTTTTTTGAAAACTTTAGGAATTTAAAAGATATTGTTACATTTCTTAACTATTTAAAAATTTTTGTATTTTTTGCAGTCAAATATGTCTTTTTGTAAAATTCTTGTGAAAATTTAAGAAATTTGTTACAATTCTTAATAAAAGGCAAATAAAAAGGCAATTTTTTATAATATAAATACTTTATATATACATAAGAGATATTTAATTATAAGAGAGGTATTATGAGTACTGAAAAACAAACTAGATTTTCTGTCATTAATAATGATAATATTAATACAAAGGTTCCGGAGCAAACTGTGGAATATCAGACAAATCCTATGTATGAAAAATTATTGCAGTTTAGGAATTTGCAAGAACAACAGAAAAAAAGGTTTTCGGTAGATGATTTATTTAAGCTCTGTTAAAGGGTTTAAACAGGAAATTTTATGTATCAAATAAAATCTCGCATATATCTGGATTTTGACAAAACTCAAAAAACAGGAATTTGCAACTATTTAAGAGCGTTAGTGAAACAAAATTTGAATTTAACTTGTTCAGAGATACTGGACAAGTTTATTGAAGATGAAAAATATTATTTAGAACTGAATTCTTCAAGATTTCCATTTCTGTCAGAATATATTGATTCGGAAACATTTTTGAAAGATAGTGAATCTTATATTTATGAATGCAAAAAATATTACAATTACAAAGAGTCTCAACGACCTTTTATTGAAAAACAAAAAGAATTTGAGAAAAAGAAACGCAAGTTTTTACAAGAAGTAAAAATGTCAAAAGAAGAGCCTACAAAAAAGCAATTATATTATTACGATAAACTTTGTAAGAGATATAATTTAGAAAAGCAAAATACAGAAAATTTATCAAAGCTAGACTTAAAAAATGAAATAGAAAGAATTTTAAATGAATATTCAGAACATTACGAAAATATTGATTGATTCCGGTATAGAAGAGTTTGAAGCAAAGTGTGAAATAAAAATGCTATTAGAACACTTTTGTAATTATTCTGAGATAGATAAACTAAAAGGAATTGCGCCGAACGAGATTCAGCTACAAGTTCTGAAAGAAAAAGTTTTGCAAAGAGCTGAAACAAGACTCCCTATTCAGTATATTATTGGAGAAGCTTGGTTTATGGGAAATTTTTTCAAAGTTACTCCTGATGTTTTAATCCCTCGTGATGAAACAGAGTTGCTTGTTACAAGAGCCATTGAATTAATCAAACAAAACCAATTTGAAGATATCTTAGATATTGGAACCGGCTCCGGTTGCATCGCATGTACAATTGCTAAAAACACAGATTCCACGGTTTTAGGCGTCGACATATCTTCTGATGCGTTGCGAATAGCATTAGATAATGTTACTAAATTAGGTATAAATAATAAGGCTGTCTTTCGAAAATCTGATTTATTCGAAAAAGTTAGAGATGGAGAAGTTTTTGATTTGATTATATCAAACCCTCCATATATTCCGATTGGTACAGAATTAGAAAAAGAAGTTCAACAAGAGCCTGCGTTAGCGCTGTTTGCTGATGAAAACGGGCTAGCTGTTTATCGAAAAATTATCGAGCAAGCTCCTGATTATCTGGTGAAAAGCGGATATTTAATGTTTGAATTAGGAATTGATGAATCTGATTCTGTTAAAGAAATGATGAAAAAAGACTTTGAAGACATTATTATTGAAAAAGATTTAGCCGGTATAGATAGAATTATCTATGGAAAGCGCAAATAAAATTTTTACGTGTTTTGTATAGGGTATGAAAGTTAATAATACGATAGTTTATTACAACAATTTACCCCTTCGGAATAGTAATACAATGTCTTTCAAAGCAATGCCCAAAACTATGCTGACAGATGTTTGTGATTTTATTCCCCCAAAAAATTCTGCCGGATTTTTTAATAAAATAATAAATTATTTTACATATTCAAAAACAAATTTAACGAACAAAATACTAAAAAAGTATGACGATTTAGTAGCAATAGGACTTTCAAAAAAAGAAATTAAATCCATTTTATTATATATAAAAAAAGAGAGTAATAATCGTCAAACCTTTTCACAAATATTAGACACTATTAATTTAAATGTTTTAGATTCTCAAAATCCGCAATCTTATATTAAAAATCGAATTAAAGCTTCATTGGACTCAGAGACAAAAAATTTTAATATGGATTTATTCAATCTTTATAACGAATTTTATCCAAAGTTTGTACAAAATATGCCTTTTGATTATGGTGCATTGACTTTTATTGTAAATAACTGTTATGACAAACAAAATAAATGCGTAAATTCAGAGTATAAATCTTATATTGATAAATATGTTTCGGTAGTACCAGCAAAAGAACTTGAGAAGGATTTGTTTTCTTTAAATATGTTACAAGGTGATTTAACAACCCGAGATTTGGATGAGTTGCGAGTCCTTAAGGTGCCAAATGTCTATAACATTGTTTATTTATTACAAAAAAATATCAAGCAAACACTTCCTATATTTAAAAATTTGTACAAATCGTGTTCTAATCAGACATCTGTAAATAGTTTATGCTCTTACAGTCAACTATGTATGAATAAAAACAATTTTGCACCTGATATTTACAAATTTATTGAAGAAAATATTAACGATAAAGACCTTTATTATTATTTAAGATTATGTAAAGCTTCTGATGGAAATTCAATTGACTTAGAGAAAATAAATCGATATAAAATATTAAAACCTGTTTTCATAGAAGAAGATGTATTAAAAACTATCTTGAATGATAACGATATTAATATAGAATCCTTGCAAAAACTCATAAATCTACGAAATCTCGCTATTGAAAACACAAAAAATATAGATGACTGCGATATTGATGTAGAGTTATTCCCAAAATACAGAAATACATTAGAATCCCTCGAATTATTAGGAGAAAAGAATTTTACTTATATTATTAAAAATGATTGGGATAATATTAATAAATATATAAATATATCTGAAATTAATAGGTTCATTAAATTTAATCCTCAAAATTTAATAGAAATCATAAATCCCGAAAATAGTGATAAGTATAAACAACTCTCTAGCGAAATTAGAGAATTAAAATCTAATATAAATTCTATTGTTGATGCTGATGAATTAAGAAAAGTTTATAAAGAAATTGCTGATAAAACAAGACAGAAAAATGAATTAAGAGCTCTTGCAATTAAAGATCCTAAAGATGCACTGGATATTACACTTATTTATAAAAGTTTGTGGAAAGAAGATTTGGAAAAGGAAATTGAACCTTACATGAATCCTCAAACTAAGGAAGAAAAAAATAAATTATACCAAATTCTTAGTAAATTGATTTTTAAAATTTGGCGAATCAATCCATCTCTTGATGTACAGAATCGGTTGGATTTTTCACATTGCAAGCATTTACCTGCTTTATACAATTCAACGTCCAGTTTTGTAGAAGCATTCAAAGATTTAGTGGATATTCTTGAAAACAATCCTAGCAAATCAAATCTTCAAATTTTCAATGAATTGGAACAAAACAAAGACACAAAGAAACAATTTGAAAAACTCGGATTAAATTATGAGAAGTGGAGTAGTACAGAAAACGACTTTCCTAAATTGAGCTTTAAAACAACAATTCCATACAAAAAAACAAATAAAGAAGTTGAAATTACAATTCAAAAAGCTGATATGAATGATTTGAAACATTCACTTTTTCTTGGCAATGATGCATCGTGTTGTACTTCTGTAAACGGTTGCAACGGTTGGTCTGCCAATTCTTATGTAACAAACAAACTAATATCTGCAATAGAATTAAAAGATGAAAATAATTTTATTGGAAATACAATGTGTTATTTTGCAAAAGTTAACGGAAAATTATCATTAGTTCTTGATAATGTTGAATTAAAATCACAATATCAAAATAATTATAAAATTAGAGATTCAATTATAAAATATGCTAAAATCATTTGTGCTGAAGTTGGGAAACCAAATTTACCAATATACGCAGGCGCAAATAGGCAAAAAATTAATTTATCAGATTCCCCAAAAGCCAAAGTTGACATGCAAATTATCGGTTCTACCGGAGATGATGATATTTATATAGATTCTCTAAATTTCAACCCAAGAATAAGTGACAAAGAAAGTTCTAAAACAACTTTGTATAAAATAAGTTAGTAAATCACCTTGAATCCATTGTCTACGATAGCACCGGTACAATTTTCCGGTGTGGTAGGAGTCTTTTTAGGAGAATTACAAGTAGTTTTCCACAATGCAGTGGTATTATTACTTATATATTTTGCATCTGCAATACCACCAACAGGAATAACAGTACCTTTTGTGTCAACTCTTAAAACAAACAAATCTTTTCCAAGAGCGTTTGGTCCTTTTCTGTTTCCGTTAACATCTACATATACAGTATAATATTCACCACTATAACCAATAGGTAAATTACTTTTGTTTTTAGTAGCTACAGGTACATTTTCATCTTCTCTTAGAAAAGTTATTCCATCTTTTGTTGTATAAGTATTTGCGAGTTTTTCAGTTAATTTTTCGCTTAAATCATATTTATAATATGATTTAGCAGTTGATTCTTTTTTAAATAATATATAAGGAGCAAGGATTTTATCAAAATAAGATTTTTTATCCGTAGGTTCTATTTGATCTAACGTTCTTACTCCACTTTCTTCAATAGCTAAAGCATTCGCTGTTTCAAGTGTATTAATAGCCTTTGCTAGAGCCGGACCTACTTGTTGTTTTTGAATATTAACATTTAAAGTTGGTAACGTAATAGATGCAATAACCCCAATAATTGCAAGACTGATTAACACTTCTGCAAGAGTAAAACCGTTTTTAATCATAATATAAAGCCCTCATTATAAGTAACATTCCTAATATAGTTTTAACATATTTAATCTCTATATGCAATCAAAATTCCACCCGGAACTTCTACAATCTCATATTGAAATTCTTCATCTTTATCAACGGCATCAATGAAGGTTTGAACTTTTTCTGCGTGAGAAATAATGTTATCAGCAACTATTAACGCTTTCTTTGTCAAATGTGGTTTTACTAACTCAAAATATTTTACATATTCACGTTTGTTTGCATCAATGAAAACAAAATCAAATTTTTCTTCCGGCGCTAAACCTTCCAAAACTTCGCAAGCGCTACCTTGAAGAGGTCTTACAATATCATTAACTCCACATTTTTTAAAGTTTTCTA
>CAZHEI010000040.1:0-13673 GCA_964531425.1 uncultured Vampirovibrio sp.
AAGACAATTAGGACATAATTACATTGGAACAGAACACTTACTTCTTGGTTTAATCAGAGAAGGTGAAGGCGTTGCTGCTAGAGTTTTAGAAAATCTCGGGGTAGATTTAAATAAAATCAGAAGTAATGTTGTTAAAATGCTTGGTGATTCAAAACCTACAGCCGGAGCTGGCGCAGGTAGTGGCTCTTCATCAAGTAGTTCTTCATCACAAGCAAGTAAAGTTAAAACCCCTAGTTTAGACGAATTTGGTACAGATTTAACACTTGCGGCTTCTGAATTACGACTTGACCCTGTTGTTGGTCGTGAAAAAGAAATTGAACGTGTTATTCAAATTCTGGCAAGAAGAACTAAAAACAATCCTGTTCTTTTAGGAGAACCCGGTGTTGGTAAGACTGCTGTAGCAGAAGGTCTTGCAATAAGAATTGTTAATAATGAAGTTCCTGATATTTTGGAAAACAAGAAAATCATTCAGCTTGATATGGGTTTATTAATTGCCGGTACAAAATATAGAGGTGAATTTGAAGAACGTCTTAAAAAGATTATGGACGAAATTCGTCAAGCAGGAAATGTTATTCTTGTAATTGATGAAATGCACACACTTATTGGTGCCGGAGCTGCTGAAGGTGCAATTGATGCTGCTAATATTTTGAAACCGGCTCTTTCAAGAGGAGAAATTCAAGTAATCGGCGCAACAACTTCTGATGAATACAGAAAATACATCGAAAAGGATTCTGCACTTGAAAGAAGATTCCAACCGGTAATTATTGAAGAACCTTCAATTGATGAAACAATTGAAATCATAAAAGGCTTGAAACCTAAATATGAAGAACACCACAACTTGTTCATTTCTGATGAAGCAATTGTTGCGGCAACTAAGCTTTCAAGCAAATATGTAAATGATAGATTCTTACCGGACAAAGCAATTGATGTTATTGACGAAGCAAGTTCAAAAGTTCGTTTGAAATATTGTACGCTTTCTCCTGAAGGTAAGGAACTTGATAAAGAATTAAAAGAAATTATCAGAGAAAAAGAAGAAGCTATAAGAAACCAAGAGTTTGAAAGAGCTTCAGCTCTTCGTGATGATGAAGCTAACATGAAAGACAGAATTCGTGAAGTTTCAGAAGAATGGAGAAGACAAAATGATGCTAATAAACCAACTGTTAGCGAAGAAGATGTAGCAGAAGTTATTGCGATTATGACAGGAGTTCCTGTAACTAAACTTACTGAAGGAGAGTCAGAAAGACTTCTTAAACTTGAAGATACTCTTCACAACAGAGTTATTGGTCAATCTGATGCCGTTGTTGCAATTTCAAAAGCAATCAGACGTGCAAGAGTTGGTTTAAAATCTCCAAACAGACCAATTGGTAGTTTCATTTTCTCCGGTCCTACAGGGGTTGGTAAAACAGAATTAGCAAAAGCCCTTGCAGAAGCTATTTTTGGAAGCGAAGATAATATGATTCGTGTTGATATGTCAGAATTCATGGAAAAACATTCAACAGCGAAACTTATTGGTTCTCCTCCAGGGTATGTTGGTTATGATGACGGTGGACATTTGTCTGAATTAGTTCGAAAAAAACCTTATTCAGTTATTTTGTTTGATGAAATTGAAAAGGCTCACCCTGATGTATTCAATATCATGTTACAAATCCTTGATGATGGACGTTTGACTGATGCGAAAGGAAGACATGTAAACTTCAAAAATACGGTAATCATTATGACTTCAAACGTTGGTGCTAGCATGATTACTACTCAAGGCAGACTTGGTTTCTCAACTGCTGAAAATGAAAAGAAAGATAAATACGAAAAATTAAAAGATACTGTTAATGAAGAACTTAAAAAGGCATTTAGACCTGAATTCTTGAACCGTATTGATGATATTATTGTATTCTCTCATTTGAGCAAAGAAGAAATTCGTGAAATCGTAGACTTGATGATGAAAGATTTGTTCAAGAGACTTTCTGAACGTGAACTTTCTATTGAGGTTACTGATGAAGTTAAGGATTACCTTGCAAAAGACGGTTATAATGAAGCTTATGGTGCAAGACCTCTTCGCAGATTGATTCAAAAGAAAATTGAAGATCAACTTGCAGAAGAAATCTTGACTAATGCTTACCAACCGGGGGATGTAATCCTGCTAAAACTTGATAAATCCGAAGGTGAAGGTAAAGAAAAACTTGTCTTTGAAAGAAAAGCAAATCAAGTTGAAGAAGTACCTGCTCAATAAGATTGATAAAGCTTATAAATATTATAAAAAGCAAGCCCACTAATTAAAATAGTGAGCTTGTTTTTTTATCTAAACTATTGGCTTTGTTTATTATTTTGATGATTATATCTATATTTAGTCCAAGCTCTTGCTATATAGCTTAGAGTGAATCCCATTGCAAGAAGGCTAAAGAGGTACGGAACTCCGGTAATAACAGTTTTTTCTTTAATTAGTTTAGAAAGTTCTTTATCAATATTTGTATTATTTTGTTTTGCGACTTTTTCTGCAATTTTAGGAAGCTCATCTCTTGTCGGAACAGCTTTTATTGCACCGGTTGAATCTTTCTTTATTAATTCAGGATATTTGCCGTTTTTTGCTAAAGCATTTTTAAAATGACCATCAAGAAGAGCTGAACCAAAAATTGTGTATAACACAACTAAAGGAACCCGAGTCCAAACCTCGTAAAAATCAAGCTTTCCTCTATCTTTTGCAGCTTCTGAATACCCAAACAAACCTGTAATACATGTTAGTGCCAGCATTCCTTTGCTAAGAGCAAGCTTTCCCTTGTTGTTAGAAAAGTCTAAAGTAAGATAATTTTTTAGGAACTTATCTGTTTTATCAGAATGAATTCCTGTTTTGTGTAAAACCTCTGAAATCTTTTTCCCTGGTTCTAATAATGTTTCGGCAAATTTAACTCCGAATTTCGATTTATGTCCAAAGGCTGAAAGAGCAAGCCCACCTGCAATTCCTGCTACTGAAAGAAGTCCCGTTTTACACAAAACAGCTTTTGAATGTTCTTCTACACGTTTCTTTTGAGCAGGATTATCTGTTTTTTCTTTTTTTAAATTCGCAACATTATTAAAATCACTTACTTTAAAAACTTTTAATGTAAAAAGATTTTTTGCGAATCCTAAAGCATATTCTGCCAGAGGAACAGCCGCACAGGCTAATAAAATACCACCTTTAGTAGTTATAATTTTGTTTTTTAGCTCTTTATTTAATGTTGTTGATTTTTGTATTTCGCTAACACTTTTGACAACATTTTTAACAATTTTTTCATCCGAATTTATAGATTTAAACAAACCGTTTCTAAACAAATGTTCTCCCAGAACCGGTGCTGCAAAATAAAAAATACCTGATTCTAAAAATTCCAAAAATGTAAACTCACTGAAATCAATAACACTTCTGGACAAAATAGCTTTTGGTAGCCAGTTTGTAAGTGTACCTTGAATAAATCTGGTTGTGGATAAATTTTCTTGTGATTTTAAGAATTTATCCATTAATTGAACATTGCGTGGAAGTTTTGGTTTGTTTGCACTAAACGAATTGTTTGGGTTTTGAGTGTTGTTGATTCTTGTTATCATTTTATCATCCTTCTTTTTTTAACTACAAAAAAGACCACCCGTTTAGGTGGTCTTACAAATTCTGATTATCGTTTTAACTAACACATTCAATTTGCATAACAATGACCACCTCTTATAAGGCTTTGCATCATCATTTGCATCATCATAGTGTTGTTATTCATTCTAATATTCCCTTTGTGGCTATGCTACATCAATTAAAAATTTTTGTCAATAGATTTAAAAGATTGGCTTTTATTAATCAAATTTACTAATTTTATTTTTATAAATTGTACATGTTGCAAAAATAAATTTACCATGTAATATACTCATATAATAGATAGTGTGTATTATGCGAGGGAATTATTATGCGTATTGAACCAATTATTACAACAACAGAAACAACTAAAACTAAAAACACTGGATTAAAAAGAAAAGGTATTACGTTTGGGACTTATAATCCTACAGCAGCAAGAGCAATTGAAGAAAATCTTGCTAGAAGAGGTATTTTGTGTGACGCAAAAGGTAATGACTTTCTTGCTGAGTGCTATAAAAATACTGTAGATCTTTTTGAAAAATTATTTGGAACTTCTCGTTTGCCATCAAAATTGTCTTTTAAACCTTTGGGAGAAGGTGTTTACGGAATGTTTGACAAATATCCGAATGAAGTAACTTTGAACGAGCAATATGATTTTAAATGTTTTTATGATATGGATAGTTTAAAAGAGGAGTCAAAAAAGCATTACAATTGGATTTTACCGGGGTGGAATTCTACAAAACATCCTGCGCATGTTTTTGTACATGAATTCTCACATGCTGCACATTGGAATCATTTGAAGGATAAACATGGTCGAGCTAAAGCGATAAATGTTATGGAAGGTCTTCACTATACTTCAGTTCCAACAGGTATTGGAAAATTAATAACTAAATTTAAAATTAGCGGATATGCTGAAAAAGGAAATATGAAAGAGTTTCTAGCAGAAAGAATGACAAAAGACATTTGTGGAAGTATATCTGATTCTGTATGGTGGCCATATAAGGATATTGATGTAGATTATTCTCACATTTTTAGTAAAAAATGGAACTACAGATATTCGTCTCCTCAATCCTATATTGATTATTTTACACAACAAGTTTGGGATGGAGATATTGATGAAGCAAAAAGAGCCGGAGATATGGCAGGAGCATATTTAGCAGAGTTGGAAGGTGCAACAAAAACAGCTCCGTTAATAAATAAAATTGCCAAAGCAATTGATTATACTCCTAGCTGGGCAACACCGGAAGACAAACCTTTGCTTTATAAAATTGGAACTTGGTTATCAAGAACTTTAGTTGATACAAATGAAGAAGTAACAAAAAAGTTAGACAGAGATAACCAATTAAAATTAAATCTTTAAAATGTGTTATAATATTAGAAAAGGGATTATAATTATGATAAAAATAGAGCCAACCATTTTAACAAATTTTAAAGCAAAATCTGAAACAAAATCAGACATCATTTCTGATAGAGCTCAAAATAAGAACAATGGAGAAAAGTCTATGTTAGCAGGAACTTTAGCTGGGCTTGCAACTCTTGGAGCTGTAGCAATCGGACTTAAAAAGACTTCTCCAGTGAGTTATGAAGAAGCACTAAAAAAAGCAGGAGTGCAAATTAAAGATAACGTTGCAACCCTGATTGAAACAGGAGAAAAGTTTACGGGTAAAATTCAACGATTTGAAAAAAGAAACAGGAAAGAAACTGTTGAATTTGTCGATGGATTGATGACGGAAAAAGTTTACCACTCTCTTTTGGGAAAGGAGTTAAAAGGTGAATTTTATAAAAATGGAGAAAGAGTTCTTCAAATCTGGAGAAGTGTTGGGCAAAAGAAAAATAGTTATGGTTTCGCTTATAGCGGAAAGAACATTCCTAACTATGAGCCTGGTCCATTTATAGAAACCAAAGATGGATTTACTTGGGCTCGTAATTATATCAAAAATCAAGGATAATATATTATGTTACGGATTGAACCAACAATTTCAACAAATTTTAAAGCAAAATCTGAAGCAAAATCAGACATCATTTCTGATAGAGCTCAAAATAAGAACAATGGAGAAAAGTCTATGTTAGCAGGAACTTTAGCTGGGCTTGCAACTC
This sequence comes from uncultured Vampirovibrio sp., assembly GCA_964531425.1. Classification (GTDB taxonomy): domain Bacteria; phylum Cyanobacteriota; class Vampirovibrionia; order Gastranaerophilales; family Gastranaerophilaceae; genus CAG-196. Next base: position 5,678 of record CAZHEI010000040.1, read on the forward strand.
TCGGAGCTGTTGCAATCGGTTTAAAAAAGACTTCTCCAGTGAGTTATGAAGAAGCTCTTAAAAAAGCCGGTGTGCAAATTAAGGATAATGTCGCAACACTGATTGAAACAGGAGAAAAGTTTACTGGTAAAATTCAACGTTTTGAAAAAAGAAACAGAAAAGAAACTGTTGAATTTGTTGATGGATTGATGACCGAAAAAGTTTATCACAACATGTTTGATAGAGAACTCAATGGTCAATTCTTTAAAGATGGGAAAAAAGCCTTTACAATTCAAAAAATTGGAAAAAATAAATATAGCGTACACCCACATATAGACTTCATTGATAAGTTTGTTATTACAAAACCGGCTCCATATATAGAAATCGAAGACGGGTTTGCTTGGGCTCGTGAATACATCAAGGATATGGATAAAAACAAATTATTAAAAGTGTTACGATATGAGAAAAATTCTTTATAATTATGATAAAAATTGAACCAACAATTTCAACAAATTTTAAAGCAAATGACATCTCTTTTTCACTCACATAGCACTTACTTTTAAGTCGATTTTGTTTTTAGCAATATCTCATGCTATAATAGCTCTAAAGCCAGTTTGTATAAAAGGAGAATTCAATGTCTTTACGAAATGAAAGAGTTAGAAAAGAGTTAATGCGTGATATTTCAGAAATTTTGCGCCGTGAAATCCGTGGATTAGAAGGTGTTGTATCGGTAGTTGATGTTGAAGTTTCGCATGACAATTCTTATGCAAAAGTTATTTATAGTATTTTAGGTTCTCCTGAACAAATTGAAAAAGACAAAGAGATTATCGAAAAAAATACAGGCAGGGTTCGCTATGAAGTTGGGAAACGAATCCGTCTTCGTGTAACTCCGGAAATCAAATTTGTTTATAGCGATGGACTTGAACAAGGTTCTCGTGTCCTTGATTTGATTGAAAAGATTTCTAAAGGTGAAATCAAGTAATGTTTGGTTTTTTAAACGTATACAAACCTCAAGGCAAAACATCCCATGATGTTGTTGCTATTTTAAGACGAATTACAAAAGTTAAACAAATTGGTCACACTGGAACGCTTGACCCCTTTGCCGAGGGTGTTTTACCAATATGCATCGGTAAAGCTACCCGCTTGATTGAATATCTTGAAGACGACAAAGCTTATGTTGGAACAGTTAAGTTAGGAGAATCAACAACAACTTACGACACTGAAGGAGAGGTTGTAAATTCCTCTGACAAAAAAGTAACACTAAAAGAAATTGAATCAGCTTTGGATAAATTTAGAGGCAACATTCAGCAACTTCCTCCAATATATTCTGCAATAAAAGTTAATGGGAAAAAGCTTTATGAGTATGCTCGTAAAGGCGAAGAAGTAAAAATTGAACCACGAGAAGTAACAATTTATAAATTGGATATTGTTAATTTCGAGGAAGAGAAACAATTGCTTGAACTTTACATTGAGTGTTCAAAAGGGACTTATATTCGTTCAATTGCTCACGATTTGGGAGCCGTTTTAGGATGTTACGGTCATTTGGTTAAGCTTGTGCGTACAAAAGCCGGAAAGTTTAACGTAGAGAATTCAGTTAAGCTGGATAGTATTCAAACGGTAGAAGATGTAAAAAATAAACTCATTTATCCCCTTGAATATTTGAATTATGCTAAATACGAACTCAATGAAACTGAAAAAGAAAAAGTTTCTCATGGTATGCAAATTTATGCAAATCTACAAGACGGAACTACAATCCTAACCTATAAAAATGAACTCATTGCTGTGGCTAATGTTGAAAATAAAAAAGTCAAAGTTTCAAAAGTTTTTATTTAACAGGAGCTTTTTGTACTCCATAACCTTCAAAAGAGTATTTCGCAGGAGTTTGTGATTTAAATTCTCTTGTTATAACAATATCATTAGAAGAAGTTTCTTTTACAATTCCTGCATCAACTTTTTCTTCCGATTGGTTTGTTATAGATTCTTCTTTTACCTGTAAAGGCTTTATGATAGGAGCCTCTGTTGGTTCTAAAATTGGAGTTTTAACTTTTTTCGGAACCGGTTTTACTATCTTTTGAGGTTTCGTTTCTGATACTTTTTTAGTGGGTTCTTGTTTTTGTTGAACAGTATCTTCTTTAACTATAGGTGCTATAACCTCTTCCTCTTGAATTTTTGTTTCGTTTTCTTCAAGTTTTATAGGAGTTGTTTTTGTTGTTGGTCTAAATAATACAAGAACAATAATCAATGCCAAAATTGTAGCCAATACAACTGCTAAAAAAGTTCTTTTTTTATCCATATAAACACCTACTTTCTTTTACACATTCTAGTTCAATTAGAAGAAAACTGTCAAGATAAGTTTTTATAAGAGCGAGGGCGGATTTCGAAGAAATCCGCCCTCGAGTATTTCATCATAAATTAAACTTATAATAATTCTTTCAAATAATTTGGTAATGCGAATCTTGCATCATGATATTCTTTGTTATAAATTTTACAAGTTTTTGTAATTTCGTTTCCACGTCTTTCATCCCAATAAGAAAGAGGTTTAACTGTTTCAGAACAAAATGCCCAAGCCCAATATCCACCCGGATAAGTTGGAATGTTTGAAGTGTAAGTTGCACAAATTGGGAAAACTTTGTTCAATTGAACATACATTTTCTTAACTGCATCAGATTGTGCAAATGGACTTTCTGATTGTGCAACCATAATTCCGCCTTCTTTGAGCGAACGTTTTACATTTGTATAGAATTCATCTGTAAACAAACCTTCTCCAGGACCCATTGGATCAGTTGAATCAATTAAAACTATATCAAACATATTTTCTTTATCTTTGATGTATTCAATTGCATCTTCTACCAGAATTTCACATTTAGGATTATCCAATTCACACGCAATTGTAGGAAGAAATTCCTTACATGCTTCAATAACTAATCCGTCGATTTCGCACAAAACAACTTTTTCGACAGTATCATGCTTTAAAACTTCTCGAACAGTTCCGCCATCTCCTCCGCCGATAACAAGAACTGTTTTTGGATTTTTGTGATGCATCATTGGAATATGAGCTATCATTTCATGATAATGATATTCATCTCCTTCTGTTGTCATCATTAAATCATCCAGAGTAAGAACTCTACCCAAAGAACTTTCTGTTTCAAAAACTTCAACTTTTTGGAACTCAGATTGTTTTGAATATAAAACTTTGCCGGCTTTAATTGCAATTCCAAAACCGGAAGGTGTAATTTCGTGGTAATAACCATTTTCTAAACCATTTTTCATTAATAAATTCTCCCTGCTAAAATATGTATGTGTAAATGAAATACTTCTTGACCGGCTTCTTTTCCGGTATTAATAACAGTTCTATAAGAATTTATACCCAATTTTTTAGTAACTTCTTTAACTGTCATCATTAATTTTCCTAAAAGATTCTCATCATTTAATTCATTCAATGACTCAACATGAATTTTTGGAACTACAAGTAGATGCGTTTCTGCTTTCGGATTAATGTCTTTGAATACAACTGCATAATCATTTTCTAAAACAAATTCTGTTCCAAAATCTCCATTAATTATTTTACAAAAAATACAATCGCTCATGCTATTCTCCTTGTTTAGACAATTATATCACTGAACATGAATAAAATCTATTGAATAATATAAATCGCTTTGTGTTATAATATTTTCAATGGAAATTAAGGAGAAGATATGCAAGAACTATTAAGAAAAAGCGCAATGGAACAATTTAGCGCAATAAAAGACAAAAAAGTTTCTGCTGTAGAACTTACTCAAGCTTCTTTAGACAGAATTCATGCTCTTGATGAAAAACTTGGAGCATTCAATTCATTAACAGAAGAAACCGCATTAGAAACAGCAAAAAAAGTAGATGAAAAAGTTTCTGTAGGAGAAGAATTACCGCTTTTAGCAGGTGTTCCTCTTGCTCTTAAAGATAATATGAATTTAATTGGTTCAAAAACCACTGCCTCAAGTAAAATTTTGGAAAACTTTGTTTCTCCATACAACGCAACTGTTACTCAAAAATTGCTTGATAATCTTGTTCCAATTGTAGGAAAAGCTAACTTAGACGAATTTGCAATGGGTTCTTCTAACGAAAACTCAGCTTTCAAAAAAGTCCATAACCCTTGGAACTTAAATAAAGTTCCGGGTGGCTCATCAGGTGGTTCTGCAGCTTCGGTTGCGGCTTGTGAAGCGACTCTTGCCTTAGGTTCTGATACAGGTGGAAGTATTCGTCTTCCTGCAAGTTTTTGCGGTATTGTAGGTATGAAACCGACTTATGGTAAAGTTTCAAGATACGGATTGATTGCGTTCGCTTCATCTCTTGACCAAATCGGACCATTCGCAAGAACTGTTGAAGATGCAGCTGCATTATTAGAAGTTATTGAAGGCTATGATCCGCATGACTCAACCTCTTTAAAACTGCCGGTAGAAAATTATAGAAAATCTTTAAATAACGATATTAAAGGAATGAAAATAGGTGTAGTTAAAGAACTTATGGGAGAAGGACTTGCTCCTGATGTTCAAAAAGCTATGCAAGCTGCTATTGATACATATAAAGCTCTTGGTGCTGAAATTGTTGAAATTTCGCTACCAAATCTTAAACATTCAATCGGTATTTACTATATTTTAGCTACAGCAGAGTGCAGTTCAAACTTAGCACGCTTTGATGGTGTAAGATATGGTCATAGAACTGATAATGCGGAAAATCTTCTTGAAATGTATTGCAAATCAAGAGCAGAAGGTTTTGGACCGGAAGTAAAACGAAGAATAATGCTAGGTACTTATGCATTGTCATCAGGTTATTATGATGCTTATTACAAAAAAGCTCAACAAATGAGAAGAGTTGTAACAGAAGACTTTTTGAAAGCATTTGAACAAGTTGATGCATTAATTTCTCCGACTTGTCCGAATACAGCTTTTGATTTAGGATCAAAAACAGAAGACCCACTTGCAATGTACTTAACAGATATTGCAACAATTTCAGCAAACCTTGCAGGTATTCCTGCAATGAGTATTCCGGCTGGTTTTGATTCAGATGGCATGCCAATTGGTCTTCAAATCATGTCACCTCAGTTGAGTGAAGCAAAATTATTTAATATTGCTTATAAGTTTGAACAATCACATGATTATTACAAACAATTAGCAAATATTTAAGTGTTTTTATAAGATGAAGGAGCGGGGTTTGCAAAGCAAACCCCGCTCTTTCTATTAATAAATGAGGGACTACATTGCTCTGAAATTCCTCCCATGAGGGCAGTGTTGTCCATAATAAATTTTGTCGGTATAAATATGCAAATAAACCTGTCATCCTGAAAGCGTAGAAAATAAGGATGTAAATCCGTAATTTTCAAGCTGTTCAGGATCTGACCAATACATTAGTATCATGCCAAGTTGGCAAGATCCTGAAATACGCCTTATTTATTATCTCAACCTCAAATTCAATGTCTAATTTTGTCGGCTATTCAGGATGACATTATAATTTATGTTAAATTATTCGGGACAACTGTGCCCCCTTTGGGGAGGAATTTCATATATTCATCAATTATTTCCACAAAATAAGCAAAATTTTACTATTTGTAAAGTTTTGTAAATATGAATTTTACGGCTGAAATGTAGGTGATATAATAATCTTAGAAATTTGTTTAAAAAATTAACAAAAAATTAGGCAATTTTTATTTTTCTTGTGTGTTTATGTATATAAGGAAAAGATATCACAGTAATTTTATGGGATTATTCTAAATAAAAAATATTATAGTAGTTTGTAAATATAGGAGCATTTAATTATGACAGATGAAATGAGAATTCAACAAAGACCTTCAGCATTACCTTATATGTTGGGTGGTGCGGCTCTTGGTGCCGGTGCCGGTCTTGGTGTAAACCAATGGACAAATTTTGCAAAAGGTACTCCAATGACACATGAAGATGTCATTAAAGAAATGAACGACAATGACAAATTTGAAGCTCGCACTAAAGAAGGTGTTGAGCACGCTTCAGATTGGAAAGATGTAAAGGCTAAACAAGAAGCTGTAAAAACAGCAGAAACTGAATTAGAAAATGCTCAAAAAGCTAAATTGCCTGATACATCAAAAGAAGCTCAAGAGTTGCAAAGTGCAAAAGACAAATTAAAAGCTGAAATAGAAAAATTAGAAAAAGCTGAATCATCAAAGCTTACTAGTTCTTCAAAAACAACCGTTAGTGAATTTAAAGTTTTAACTCCTGATGAAATTAAGGATTCAGTTGATGTAAAAGGCTTGAAAAAATATGATGGTTTATACAATGATTATCAAAAAGCTTTAAGTACTGCTAGAAAAGCAACTGGTAGACCAGAAGCTCAAGCAATAGAACAATTCAAAAATACTATGATGAAACATCTCGGTAACATCCACGGTGCAAGTGTAACTCCAACCCGAACATGGAGAACTGCATTAGGCTCTAGGTCAACTACTAGTGATAAACAAGTTGCAAGAACAGTAAATCAATTAAAAGCTGATATTAAAGCTATTATACCTGACGTAACATTGTCAGATAAAGAATTAACAGCTCGTGGTGTTGATGTAAAAGACAAAGCCGCTAAGAAAGAATATTTAAACAAAGTCAAGGCAAGAATTGAATCTCAACGTCAAGCTATGTTAGATGAAATTCTTGGTGCAGAAAAACGTGTACCTGTCTATGATGCAAAAGGTAATTTAATTAGAGAACGTTTAACGTACGAAAATGTTGAATTAATTGCTAACAGAAATGCTAAATATATGAAAGCTGTTAATAAAATTAATAGTTCGTCTACATTAACAGCAACAGATAAAGCTAAAAAGATAGCAGAACTCACAAAAAATAGAGATGCTGATTTAGCAAAATATTTTGGTTCAATTGGACATGTTCAAACATTGAATGAAAACTTAGAATCTGCTATTCTAAACGATTCTGGAGTAAGAAACACATTTAATAGAATTAAGTCTTACATCTACGGTCCTGGTCACGAAGACTTGAAAGCTTTAGCTACAACAACTACTGAAACAAGTAGTTTAACAGCAGAAGAAATTGCAGCGAAAGCAAAAGAATACGCTGAAAAGAATGTAGGTCAATCATTAAAAGATGATGTTACAAGACTTCAACAAGCTTATGATGAAGCTGCGAAAAAGGCTGGTGTTGTCGATGAAGAAGCTGTAAAAGTTGCAAAAGAAAAAGTAGCTACTGCTAAAGGTGAATTGGAAAAAGCAGCTAAATCATTAGGTGAAAAATTCACTGTTGGTGGTAGAGCTAAATGGATTGCTCCGGTAGTTGGTGCTGTAGCACTTGGAATTGGTGCATTAGCTTGCAGACCAGGGGCAAAAGAAGCTTAGTCGTAAAACAAAATGTTTCATATTTACAACAATAGTCGGGTTAAAATCTAACCCGACTATTTAATTTTTTTATAATCAACAATCACCTTGAATTTGTTTTCACTGTTGTCTTTGATAAATTTTATCGGTATATAAACCTGTCATCCTGAAAGCGTAGAAAATAAGGATGTAAATCCGTATTTTTCAAGCTGTTCAGGATCTGACCAATCCATAAGTATCATGCCAAGTTGGTAAGATCCTGAAATATGCCTTATTTATTATCTCAACTTCAAATTCAATGTTTAATTTTAACGGCTATTCAGGATGACATTATAATTTATGTTAAATTATTCAGGACTATAGTGGAAACAAGTTCAGAATTACAATAAAGAAAGAGTAATATTGTTATTTTAAGGGCTTCTAAATGTTTTTTATATCGAAAGAAAAGGTGACTAAATGTCACGTTTTCTTGAGAGGTAAGAACCCCGAATTTGTGCAACAAATTTGCGGTTCGACTCCCGTTTTAAAATTTATTTTACAAAACAAAAAATGACCCTGGCGACTCTGCCGAAAGAAAAGGTGACTAAATGTCACGTTTTCTTGAGATGTAAGTGTAATTTAACATACAGAATAAGATGTAATTAACTATGAGATGGAGATAGTTAACGCATTGATAATTTTTGTTTTATAATA
>CAZHEI010000041.1:0-13543 GCA_964531425.1 uncultured Vampirovibrio sp.
TTTTATTAAAGTAAAATGTAACTAATTACTTGACATGTACAGCAATGACGCATCGTTAGTAGCGTAGGGTGAGTAAAGCGTTAGCGTACTCACCCTACGCTATTCACTAATCACTCATTCACGATTCAAAAACACTTATTTAAAAGATTTTCTTTTTTCTTCTAATTGTTTTTTTATACAAACTTGAGAAATAAAATCTCTGTCTAAATTTGAAATTTTAGAAAACATAAAAGAAATTCTATATCCTTTATCTGTTTTTTCACTTCTAATATATTGAACATTGGTAACAATTTTTACACCATCAATGTCTATCATAAGTTCTGATATATTTTCAGAAATAATATGATTAGGCAAATTAATACTTATACCATTTGCAGAAATATCAGCTGTTGTTGCAGAAAATTCTTTTTCTTCATAATTTTCTTTTATTTTATAAATACAATTATATTTTGCAGGAACTCTAAAATATTCACGATTTTGTTGATATTCAATACCTGTTGGAGTTTGAAGAGTGAAAAATGTATAAGGTTCTTCATTTTCAAAAGATTTAAGAATTGTTTTTGTTTTATAAATTCCGTCATTACAGATTACACTAAAGTCAATTTCTTGAGGAATATCAAGGTCTGGTGAATTTTTGAATTTTCCACATGCAAGAATTTCTTTTTCATTAATTTCTTTAATGGCACCTTTAAAACTATCTACAAAGCCTTCACTATCCTTGTAGCTTATTTTTATATATTTTATCTCTTCAAGTTTAAAACTAAATTTCATATCATAATTTTACCACACTATTTGTGTGATGTACAATTTTATTAATACACAATTGAGGATAATTTTATGAAAGGTATAATTTTTGATTTTAATGGAACTCTTTATTGGGATTCACAGCTTCATTATGATGCGTGGAGAGAGTATTCAAAACTTTTGCGTGGAGTTGAATTTACTGATGAAGAAATGCGTGACAAAATGTTTGGTCATACAAATGAAGATATTATAGAATATGCGATTGGTAAAAAACCGACAAAAGAAATGGTTGAAAAATATGGTAAAGAAAAAGAGGCTTTGTATCGCAAACGTTGTCTTTTAGACCCTGAAAATTTCAAACTTGCCCCAGGAGCAATAGAATTTTTGAATTTTTTGAAAGAAAATAATATTCCAAGAACAATAGCAACAATGTCAGAATGGGATAATGTTGAGTTTTATATAAAAGAATTTCATCTTGAAAATTGGTTTGACTTAGATAAAATTGTTTATTCAGATGGAACAATTCCGGGAAAACCTGCTCCGGATATTTTCCAAATTGCAGCACAAAAAATTAATCTTAATCCGAAAGACTGTGTTGTGGTAGAAGATGCAATTGCAGGTATAAAATCTGCTAAAAGTGCAGGAATTGGTAAAATTATTGCAATAGCTTCTCTTGAACCAATTGAATTTTATGAAAAAATTGACGGTGTAGAGAGTATTATTAAGAATTTTGATGAATTTAACAGAAGTATTTTTGAATTAAAATGTATTTCTAAATAAAATTAAAAAGTATTTACATCAATATTATCGGTAAGTTATGTAAATCAGCAAATTTTAAAAATTCTTTAGGGCAATCTTCTATTGTTGAAGCATTTGCATAAAGACCTTTTATAGTTGGCATAACACATTCAACTTCATTATGCAAAGTTCCTTTAAATAGACTTTCTCTGGTTTCTTCTAAAGATTTTTTTATAACAGATGATTTTATAGTTTTATTACCTATAGAAATATCTTGATTAAATTGTGATAAAAATTTCTTAGAAACAATATATTCTGCAAGTTTTGCATATTCTTCCAATGTTAATTCAATTCCTTTTTGTTTTAAACTTTCAAGCAATTTATCTCTCAAAAATACTCGTTTTTCTTTATATGATTCAGATTTTATTTGGGATTTATCATTTTCTTCCAAAAACAACATATTAAAAAAGTTTTGAAGATTTCTATGATGCCCTGTTGAAAGGTTTTTAAAATAACCTAAAGAAATATTTGCTTGTTCTGTATTAAAAATAAATCCATATTTATCAACTGTATTATTTGAATCGTATTTAATAAGAGAAGTTGACCATGCAACATTATTTGAAAGATTTTTTGTTAATTTTAAAGTATTTTCAAACTGTCTAAGCGTTGTCATGTGAACCAGAAAATGTGCATTTTCTTTTGTTACATCAGGTGCAAAACCATATTTTTGTAAAGTTTCATCCTTTTTTAGTTCATTAAAATTTAATACCTTTAATTCTACGGGTTTTCCGTCAATAATTACAGTTTTTCTTGGAAAATTTTCTCCATTATTCATAAATTTTGTATCAAAAACAAAATTAGATTTAGAACGCATTTCTCTAAGTTTTTTTGCGATTGGTTTCATTTTATTTTCCATAAAAATTTCATATTCTTTTTGATTTGATACTCCTTCTGAATATCTTATATGAAAATCCGGTTTTACACTTTCAAAATCAGCTTTTGCAAACATTGAATAAATCAAAAAATCTTCAGGATTTCTGCAAAGAGCTGCAACATCATGAGCTTTTGTAATTCCTTGATTATATTTTTCAAACCAATGGTGATTTTCTATTACATCTGTTATTCTGTTTTTCAATTCATCGGAAAAAGAAAATTTTTGTAAAATTGCTGTAGCATAGGCACTACTCAAAGAAGCATGTCCGGCATCTCTAACTCCGCCTTTTTTACCGAAATCATGCATTAAAACAGACATTTTTAAAATAGTTTTGCCATTATCAGAAAGTTCGGAATAGTGTGGATGATTTATTACACTTTGCAAAACTTTTAAAGTATGAATATCAACACTGTAAATATGTGTGCTATGTTGCTTTTTCCCTACAAAAAATGCAAATTCGGGAAGTCCTTGAACAAGCCCTGTTAAAATTTTATCAGCTTTTTCATTTCCTGTAATAACTTCATTTTCATGGGTGAATAATTCGATTTCTTTTTGTATTTTTTTTGCAATATTTTGGGCTTTCTCTGAAACAGAATTATTTTCTAAAGATTTATTTGTAAGTAATCCGTCAAAATCATCATGTCCATGAATAAGTCCAAAATTTTGGAGTATAATTTCTTGTTCTTGGAGTGGTAATTCTTTAATCAAATTATTTATTTTTGCAACAAAATTATCACGACTGTATTTGAGAGGAATTCCTTCTTTTTGATATTGCGTAAAATCAAAATTTTTCAAAACTTTTTCTGTGTCCGGATTATTGTTTGCCAAAATATTTGTTATAAAAAGTTTTTGTTTTTCAGCAGGTGTTGAAATATTATTTTTATAAAGACCTATTGCCATTTTTAGATTATTGATTTTGCTATCAAAATATCGAATATGTTTGCGATAAATTGCCACAATTGAATCAGGCAGTTTTGAAGTAAATAAATTATATAATCCTTCTTTTTGGTTCATATCTAAATTTTTGATATCACAGTCTATTAATTTGGCAATTTCGCTATATGTTTTTATATGAGCTGTTTTATCAGGTGATTGATTTAATTCGTTATAAAATTCCGGAGAAAGAGTTTTTGCTATATCATAAATTTCTCTTGCCAAAAGATTGTTATAATTTAATAAACTTTCCGTTACAGCAGGATTTTGAGCATACGATTCTAAAATAAATTTAAATTCAAATATGTTTTTATATTTAGGTTTTAATGTTTCGTATTCATATTCAATTTTTTTATCAACAAGTTGTTCGACTAATTTTGGATTGCTTTTGGCTAGGTTTATAATTTCTAAAATTTCTTTTGCAGAATATGTATAATCTTTTTCACCATTCTTATAAACGGTAGCAGAATCTATAAGCTTGTTAAGTAGAGTTTGATTTTCTTCTTCTACATTGACAAAATTTTTGATTGCAATTGCATTAAAACGAGGTGATTCTCCAAAAGGCATTTTTATTTTCATGTTAATTAATTTATTAACCAATTCCGGTTTAAGTTTATACATTTCTATAATTAAATTAATATCTTCTTGAGAATAGAATGATTTTTTTTCTTTTAATTCATATAATATTGATTCTTGTTTGCTTAGTTTATCTCGAAGTTCGGAATAATCTGAATCCTCTTTGTTTGAATTTATTGCAATAGAAGCTGCACCAATTGAGGTGACAGCCAGACTTTCAATTTTTCTGTTTTCAGGATGAATAACTGTTTCAATAATTTTTTTAGATTTTGATGAATTATATGGAAGAATTCGTCCAATGATTTTTTTGTTTATTATATCAATAATTTTCATAAAAAATTCCTTTTATATTTACTATAAAATATAAAAAAAATTTTTTTGCGCATGTAATGATATTTTTTTAAGTTTTTATTAATTTTCAAAAAACAAATTCATGAATTCAATATCATCATAATCTATGTATGCTGTTTGCATAAGATTACGTCCGGTTTTTATTGTAACTTCATTAACCTGATTTCTACGAATTAAAGCTGGTGGAATTTTAATTTTTTGTCCATCACCATTTATTTGAATTTCTGAAATTTTGTTTCCGTTAAAATAAACTTCTGGAGGAGATGCAAATGCATTTGAAATTCTATTTTGCCCCATTGAACGAGCCATATTTGTGTCAATACCAATAATGGAGCCAATTACCAGAAATATAGGTTTGTTAAATTTTACATTTTTGAGTAAAAATCTTTTTGTGTAAAATGGTCCTATAGTTTCCATTCTAAATTCACTTGCATTTGCTGATAAATCTGAATAATTGTTATCTCCAAGATGATACATATTAGAATCCAAAACCATGCCATCAGCATTTGTTTTTTCGATTCCAATAACAATTGGTGCAGAAAGTGTTTGGTCATTAATTGTTACAGAGAATGGTTTGTAGTTTTCTTTTTGCACGGACATAATAGTTGTACCGTCAATGTGAGTATCAAGCTCAAAATATCCGTCAGAATCTGTTTGAGTTGAGTATCTTTGTTTTGGGAGGGTAATTTTTGCACCACCTACTCCGACTCCGGTATTTCTGTCAATAATTCGGCTTGAGGTTCCGTTTCCTTGCTCACTTACAGCACCTTGAATAGTTGCTGAATAACAAGGAGTGGATATAAAGAATATTAAAAGTAAAAAGCTAAAGATTTTTTTCATACAAATATTATTTGCCTTATGGTGGGTTATAAAAATTGCTCTTTGTATAATTTATAAGAACAATTCAAAGAAAGTAAAAAAAATAATTGAAATTTAATTATTTTTCTGATTTAATGATTTTATTGACAACTGAATATGCCGATGTGATGGCTGACCGTAGCGAGTAGCATTGGCAAAATGTGAGGGAATTGAACTTTCAACGAGCGGAGAAATCCTGAATTACCAATTCCGTCACAACAAAAAACTAGTATTGACAATTGAATATGCCGATGTGATGGAATTGGTAGACGTGCCAGACTCAAAATCTGGTGTAGGCAACTACGTGCCGGTTCGACCCCGGCCATCGGCATTTTTTAAAGCTCCCCATTTGAGGGAGTTTTCTTGTATAAGATGATATGGGAGTGAATTATGAAAAAACTGATTATCGCATTATTAGCACTAGGATTTATGTTATTGTCAGCGAATGCAGCAACTTGGGTTGCAGCAGATAGAGTTTCTACCGTTGGAAAAACTTTACTTGAAAAAAATGGATTGCCAACAACTACACAATTTAAAGTTGTTAATGGGGTTGCAGATAACTCAAATGCAACGGTAACAAATATTATTTATGTTTCAAGTACAGATTTGTCTTATGCAGGAAATGATAGTGAAGTGGCTGCTGTTGTTTCAAATGAAATTGGTCATATTATTAACGGACAAACTTCTAAAAAGAAAATGAGAGATTTTGCAAAAACAGCTATTAATAATACATTGAGTTATGATAACTTAATCACAAGTGCAGCAAATAGTGATTATTTGGCTAATAAAGCAACTTTAAATGATGAAAAAGCTGCTGATATTACAGGTGTAGATTTAATGTGCAAAACAGGATACAATCCTTTAGCAATGGTTGTTTTAGCAACAAAAAGACCAACAACAAGCTCTTTAGAAATTTTACAAGGCAAACCAAATAATTGCGAAAGAGCAATGAGTACGTATGATTATTTAACTTACACATATCCAAGCAGAGTTAAAACCGGATATGGGTGTCAAGAATATAAGAATTTTTTAGCTTATGCTGAACCGATTGTTAAAGAAAGAAATTCCAATGCTAAAAAATTAGCAAAATTTAATAAAGAGCAAGCTAAAAATAAGGCTACAAGAGCAAAAAATATTGCACAATATAAGTCAACAGGTTTGAGCGGATGGGATACATCTTATGAATTACTAAAAGCATTTACTTCAACTTCTGCTCAATAATTAAAATTTTTGTAAAAGAGGATGGCTTTTGGTCATCCTCTTTTGTATAAATAATATTGCAATTTTTGCTTGAAGCCATAAAATAATAGTGTAAAAGTTACACTAAGTTAGGGAATATATTATGGCAAAAAATATTAGAAATATAGCAATTATTGCTCACGTTGACCATGGTAAAACAACTATGGTTGACTGTATGCTTAAACAAGCAGGTGCTTTTAGAGAAAACCAACAAATGCAAGAACGTGTTCTTGATAGCAATGATTTGGAAAGAGAAAGAGGTATCACAATTCTTTCTAAAAACATTTCAATTGATTATAAAGGCACAAAAATTAATATCGTAGATACCCCTGGTCACGCAGATTTCGGTGGAGAAGTTGAGCGTGTTTTAGGTATGGTTGACGGTGCGTTATTAATCGTTGACGCTGCAGAAGGTCCAATGCCTCAAACAAGATTTGTATTATCAAAAGCGTTGGAGTTGGGTATCAAAATTATTGTTGTGCTTAACAAAATTGATAAACCGGCTGCTGATCCGGATGGAACATTGGATAAAGTTTTTGATTTGTTCACAGAATTAACTGATAGAGAAGATTTAATCGATTTTCCTTACATTTATGCAAGCAGTTTGAATAGCTATGCAATCAAACATTTGGATGACGAAAAGAAAGATATGATTCCGCTTCTTGACTGTATTATAGAAAATATTTCAGAACCAAGCGGAGATTCAGAAAAACCGTTCCAATTTAGAGCGACAACTCTTGATTACAACGAATACGTTGGTAGAATTGTTATTGGTCGTATTGTTAACGGTGTTGTTCATTCTCAAGACCAAGTTGCTTGGATTAAAGCTGACGGAACCGTTACCAAAGGCAAAATATCTAAATTGTTTGGATTCCATGATTTAGGACGTGTAGAAATTGAATCTGCAGAAGCAGGAGATATTGTTGGTATTGCAGGATTTTCTGATATCCAAATTGGAGAAACTCTTTGTGACACAAATAACATTGAAGCATTGCCTTTGATTAAGGTTGATGAACCTACTTTGCAAATGAATTTTTCTGTAAATGACAGTCCTTTTGCCGGTCAAGAAGGTAAGTTTGTTACATCTCGTCAATTAAGAAAACGTCTTTATGACGAATTAGAAAAAAACGTGAGTTTAAGAGTTGAAGATACAGATTCTACAGATTGTTTTAAAGTTAGTGGACGTGGTGAACTTCATTTAGGAATTTTGATTGAAACAATGCGACGTGAAGGATACGAATTTCAAGTTTCTAAGCCGGAAGTTATTTTCAAAGGCGAAGGAGAAAACTTGCAAGAACCTTTTGAAAATCTTCTTGTTGATGTTCCGGAAGAATATGCCGGTTCTTGTATTGACAGACTTTCAGGCAGAAAAGCTAATATGCAGGAAATGAGTAATGCAAACGGTAGAACAAATATGAAATTTTCTATTCCGGCTCGTGGTTTAATCGGATTCCGTTCTGAATTTATCCGTATGACAAGAGGTGAAGGAATAATGTATCATACGTTTGACGAATACAAACCTTATGCAGGTGATATTCCAAAACAAAGAAGCGGTTCAATCTTAGCGCACGAACAAGGTGAAGCTATTCCTTATGCATTAGCTCAATTTGAAGATAGAGGTGTGTTCTTTGTAACTCCAAAAACAAAAGTTTACAGAGGAATGATAATTGGCGAAGGTAATCGCCCTCAAGACATTGTTGTAAATATTTGTAAGACAAAGAAATTAACCAATATGAGAAGTGCAACAGCTGACGTAATGGTTACGTTACAAGCTCATAAGGAAATGACTCTTGAAGAATGTATGGAATATATTGGAGAAGATGAACTAGTTGAAATTACTCCGGAAAATATAAGAATGCGTAAACAAGATTTAGTTAAATTCAAAAGTATTTAGCAAATGAGGATGCGGAAAAAGTCGAAAAATGACAATTTTTCCGCAAATTCAAATAGCAAATATTGTATAAAAAAGAGGTTGTTCTTAAATTTGAACAACCTCTTTTTACAGCTTTTTTATTTTTCTATATTATGCAATAATTTCAGAAATCTTAGCGTTTACGCCTGTTTCTACTGCATTTTTAGCAACTCTTACGGCATTTTTAATTGCATAAGCTTTACTTCTTCCGTGAGAAATAACAGTGATACCTTTTACACCAAGAAGAAGACACCCACCAAATTCTTCGTAATTTATGTTCCCATAAATTCTTCTCAAAAATGGTTTTGCTAACAAACCAACAATCATACCTAAGAAATCTGATTTAAAGGTATTTTTAATCATTTTAAATAACAATGTTGCAGTTCCTTCTGTAACTTTTAACACTACGTTACCGACAAAACCGTCACAAACTACTACATCACAAACATTTAGGAATAATTCTCTTCCTTCAACATTGCCCATGAAATTAAACTTTTCTTTTTCTTCTTCTAATAAATTGTAGGTAGCTTGAGCAAGTTCATTACCTTTTCCAGCTTCTTCTCCAATATTCAAAACACCAACTCTTGGGTTTTCAATACCCAAAACTTTTTCTGAGAAAGTCATGCCCATTACGGCAAATTGTTTAAGCATTTGTGGAGTACAGTTGCTGTTTGCGCCTCCATCAATAACAACAATCGGTTTTTTCATTGTAGGAAGTGTTACTGCAATAGCAGGTCTATCAACCCCAGGGATTCTACCTAATCCAAATAAGCTTGATGCCATTGCAGCACCTGTTGAACCTGCTGCTACAAGTGCATCAGAGCTACCTGTTGCAACAGAATTTACCGCTAATACAATTGAAGAATTTTTCTTTTTACGAATAGCTTGTCCGGGAGCTTCACCCATTTCAATGATTTCAGATGCGTGAGTAATTTTGATATCCAAAGATTTAACGTCAACTTTAACTCTTCTTTGTCTTCCAGCTTTTCCACAATCAGATAAAAAGCCTTCTCTTTGAATTTTTTCTAAGCAACTTTCAATTCTGTCTTCTTTACCGACTAATTCAATTGCAACTCCGTATTCAGCTGCACCCCAAACAGCACCTGCTACTATCTCGAAAGGTGCATTGTCGCCGCCCATTGCATCAACAGCTATTCTTGTCATTTTAACTCTTCCCTTTATTTAATTTCTCGTGATTCGCAAAGCATAACTTGTGAATCGAGTTTTACACTCTGTTTTATAAGCAGGGTGGGTTAAGCCGAAGCGCACCCACCTTTAATAATTTTTAAACTATTCTTCAGTTTTTTCTTCTGTAGTTTCTTCTGCTTTTTCTTCAACTACAGCTTCTGCTTCTACAGTTTCTTCAACTTTAGTTTCTTCAACTGCTTCAGCTTTTTTTGATGATTTTTTAGGAGCTTTTTTAGCTTCTTTAACTTCATTAGCTTCTACAAAACCTTCAGCTTTTCTTGAAACAACTTTACCTTTGTATTGTCCACATGCTGTACAAACAGTGTGTGCTAATACAACTGCGCCACAATTAGGGCATTTTGTTGTAGTAGGTTTTGTTGCTTTCCAGTTTGATCTTCTTTTTCCTTGAGCACTGTGCCCAGTTCTTTTCTTAGGTACTGCCATTTTATAATTCCTTTCTAATTAATTTAATCTTCATTCTATTGAATTTTAGAATTCGATATACTACTTATATTTCGGGTTAATTTTTTCGTTCAATTTTAATGTTTTTGAAAACATCCATTCTTGAATCATGAACATTCATATCTTCATCAGATACAAACATCCCTTCATTACAATTTATACCACAAACCTTCTTATTTGGTAAAGCTAATATTACAGATTGATACAATAAGTCATAAATATCAATTTCCTTTTCTCCGTTAAGGTCTGTGACAAATTGTCCTTTTTGAAGCTCAAACTCTGATGAATACTCATCTTGTAAAGAATTTTTTGCATAAGTTTCATCAATATCAATGTTCAAGTCATAATCAAATTCACTTAAACATCTATCACAAGTTAATTTCAAAGTTCCTTGAATGTTCCCTTTGACTTCGATAAATTGACCAAGAGATTTTAGCTCTAAATCAGCAGAAACTTCACAGCCAAATTCTTCCATAAATTCATTGAACTCATAGAACAGAGTTTTATTGGGTTCTTTTTCTATATCTTCAATCAGAATTTTAGTCATTTTATGCACAAGGTTCCTCTTGTAGTAATAATCCTGCAATTTGGGTTGAAACAAAACAAAGTTTTTTGATAGGTCCAATAGGTTCTTTTTCTACAAGCACCGGAGTTGGGCTTTTCATAAGTTGTTTTAATTCTGAATAAACAGCTTGCGGATTATCAAAATACATAACAACCGGAGTTGCTGAACCTTTTAAGAAAAGTACTACAGCTTGTCTTGTTTTTTGTGGTGTATTGAATTGTTGAACCATCTTGTTCTCCTTATCTTTATTCCGTTAGCATTATACAACAAAAAGACAATTATTTTAATCCAATACTAAAACATTCTGTCAATTACTCTTGAGAAACAGCATTTTTACGTTCGTAAGCTTTTTTAGTGTTGTAATAAGTTAGTTTTGGAATAAATACTCCAAGAAGAACAGGAGAAATTAATACTGTCGAAATGAACCCAGGTAAAGAATTCAATCCTCTTGCCATTTGTAGGATTTTGTTTCCTTTAACTTTGCCTGTAGTCATCATCAGTTTTTTGATACTTTCATCTTTAGTAAATGGATTTTCTGATTTTATATTTTTAAATAATGAGATGATTTTTTCGTTCTTTTCTTTTTTAGACAAGTTTCTTATTGATTCCAATGTAAATGTTTTTTCATTGAACATTTCAGCTTGATTAGTTGATTGTGACAATATTTTTTCTAAATCGCCACCTTTATTATTTACAAAATCAGCAAAATTTAACAACTTAGATTTTGAATCAATGTTGCCATAAATTGTTTCTAAGTCTGCAATTGATAACACTTTCAAGTTACTATACGGATTGATAACATCCAAAAATTTCTTGAACCAATTTTTGCCGTCAGAAGCTCTGTTTGTAAGTATAAAACCAAGTTTATTTTCATAACCTTTAACTAAAGCTTTAGTCAATAAAGGTACGGCAAATACTACAGAAAGTGAGGATACTGTATCACGTAACAGAATTTCGTGAATTTCTGTCATGTCACGTTTGCCGTTTTCGTCAATCTGTGCTCTATCCCAAGCTTTTTTGCCTCGAGGTAACAATAACCCAAATAAAGACAAGCTTGCGAAAGTAGTTGGTGTAAAATTAAATCCGGTATATTCTAACAACTCTTGAGCTTTTTCCGGAACATATTTTGTTACAAATTTACCCATTTTAGAAAATAGACCGTCAGAATTGATACCTTTTCCTTTGAATGTTGGATTTGAAGTATTTTGTATTTCTAAATTTTCTTGCTCATTTTTATTTTCTTTTTTAGGATTATGAGCTTTTGCCCCTGGTGCTACATCACTTCTAATATACAATTTTGGAAGTATTGAAAGTCCGCCCAGTGTTATTACAACATTCGCAATATTTGTTAATAGACGTTTTGCTGCAAAATTATTTTTGATATGTTCGGCAGCTTTTTCATCTATAGCAAGTGCGTTTGGATTATTTGTTATAGCATCATTTGCAAAATCTTTTAATGCAGTTAATGTTTCTTTTAAAGCAAAAGGTGTTTTTGTTTTATCACTTCCAACTTTTAAAGTGTTAATATTATATAGTTCGTTTGAATTTTCAAGCATTCTTTCATTAACGAGATTTTGAATATTTTCTAACGCAGATTTTCTGGTTTTCTTGTCTTTAGATTCAAATTTTTCAAATTCTGTTAAAATCTTGTTAATTGTTTCTTCTGATTTGGCATCATTTGGAATGGTATTTTCATAAATAGATTTAATGTTAAAACGATAAAATTCTTTTTTAAATGTTTCTTTGTCTTTTTTGATTAATTGCTCAAATTCAGGCTGTTTAACCATTGTTTTTAGATTTTCGCCAAGACGTTTTATTAATCTGGTATTTGTATTAGTTGATTTGCAAAACAAACCTGTAAGCGCAAGAACAGCAGGTGCTACACCGATGATAAACGGTCCTGTCATGCCTTCTCTGCCAAAAACTTCAAATCCTTCTTGAACATTGTATTCGCCGGTTACATCTTTATCACGAAGAAATCCGGTTACAGTTCTGGGTAGAGTCATTCCTAATCCATCTTGAATCAAAAAAGACAAAAAATAACCTTTGCTTTCAATACCAGCCATAAAATTAGCAATGCCGTTAAGTGCGACACCTGACTTAAATGTGGTATTGTTTGGTTTTTTGTTGTTTAAATGAGTGTGCGAATTTCTTTGATTCTGTTCAATGGATGTAATTCTCATTAATGCGCATATATCCCTAACTAGTGTAACACTTACACTATTATATTGATTTGTGCAATATCTGACAAGTGGCAGTATATACGAAATTAAAAAAAATTTACAAATCTTCTATCTTTGAAATAGATTAAAACTCTCTAATTTATCGTACCATATTGAGATGATATTTATAAGAGTTAGATATTGCTTCTTTAAGTTTTCATCACGTACAGCAAGACAATTAGCTCTTGAATGGGTTAATGCAGATTTTTTAATTGCAGTTGGCGAAGGTAAACAAAGAAAATATAGACTTAATGAGAGATACGAAAATATTCTTTAGTTTAATTTACGCCTGTTTCGATTGTCTTGCTCGTTCGCATTTCACTATTGTCCCGAATGATTTAACATAAATTATATTGTCATCCTGAATAGCCAAGATTAGACATTGTATTTGAGGTTGAGATAATAAATAAGGCGTATTTCAGGATGACAGGTTTATTTGCATATTTATACTGATATCATGGACAACTGTGTGTTTGCATTTATTGGCAATTCCGCATTTTGCTTCAGTAGTTTTAACCTTTCGCAAAACTGCTCTAGTCTTAGCTTACTCGCATTCGAATGCGAAATTCGTTCTCATTGATTACAAAACAAAAATTAAAGGAGATAGGTTTTCCTATCTCCTTTAATTTACGCCTGCCGCGATTCGAACGCGGGACCCTCTGCTTAGAAGGCAGATGCTCTATCCAGCTGAGCTACAGACGCATAACATCTTCTGCTGTATCTCTAAAATAACACATCAATCTTTTTTTGCAAGAAGTTTTATTAAGAGGATGCGGAAAAAGTCGAAAAATGACAATTTTTCGAACTTTTTCAAATCCGAC
>CAZHEI010000042.1:0-12803 GCA_964531425.1 uncultured Vampirovibrio sp.
TCTTCTGCGGGGCATCTATGGTTTGTGCTTTGGCGAAGCTCAAGCCCCCGCTGTTTATTAAGGTAATCGGGTAATAAGGTAATGAGGAAATAAGTAGTTTTAATTTTTTCACTTGATTTGGATTACTTTGAGAATTTTTATAACATCTTATTCCCTTATTACCCTATTACCTCCGGTCCTTACTCTACTACACTCTACGTTTTTTAGGTGGACGACATCCGTTGTGAGGAATTGGTGTTACGTCCTTAATCAATGTAATTTCAAGTCCTGCTGCTTGAATAGCTCTGATAGCTGTTTCACGTCCTGACCCAGGTCCTTTGATATAAACTTCAACTTTTTTCATACCTTGGTCAATAGATTTCTTAGCTACAGATTCTGCTGCTGATTGAGCTGCGAATGGAGTACCTTTTCTAGCACCTTTAAAACCAGAAGCACCAGCAGTAGCCCAAGCAATAGCATTACCTTGCATATCTGTAGAAGTTACAATTGTATTGTTAAAAGTAGATTGAATATGTACAACCCCTTGCAATACATTTTTCTTTTCTTTTTTCTTTGTAGTTTTTGGTCTTGCCATTTTTCTTTATCCTTTATGTTTTACTAATTTTTCTTTTTGAAGGGAATAGGGAATAAGGTAATGAGGAAATAAGCAATTTATTATTTTCTTTCATTTAACCTAGTTAGGGCAGGAATTTTATAATATCTTATTCCCTTATTACCCTATTACCTCTTTCCCTTTTTAATTATTTTTTCTTACCAGCGATAGGTCCTGTTTTCTTACCACGTCTTGTTCTTGCATTAGTTTTTGTTCTTTGACCTCTGCAAGGAAGACCTCTTTTGTGTCTCATACCTCTGTAAGAATTGATTTCTTGAAGACGCTTAATGTTCATTGCAACTTCACGTCTTAAGTCACCTTCGATGTTGTATTCAGATAATGCATTACGTAATTCTCTGATATCATCTTCAGTTAAATCATCTGTTCTCAAATCCGGAGAAATACCGGTTTTTTCAAGAATCTTTGCAGCTCTAGCTGGTCCAATACCGTATATGTATGTAAGAGCTACTTCTAGTCTTTTGTTACGAGGTAAATCTACCCCTACTAATCTTGCCATGTTTTTCTTTCCTTTATATTTTTGTACTTTAACTTATTTTTAAGCTTCTGAAGGGAATCGGGGAATAAGGTAATGAGGAAATAAGCAATTTATTTATTTTTTCTTTCTTTTAACCTAGTTAAGGCAGGAATTTTAAATATCTTATTCCCTTATTACCCTATTACCTCTTTCCCTTACTTTTATCCTTGTCTTTGTTTGTGTTTTGGATTTTCACAAATAACTGCAACTCTGCCTTTTCTTTTAATAACTTTGCACTTGTCGCACATAGGTTTTACTGATGATCTTGTTTTCATTGTTTTGTTTCCTTTATATTTCTATGCTACTTTAATCTGAATGTAATTCTACCTTTTGTTAAATCGTATGGTGTCATTTCGACTTTCACTTTGTCTCCAGGGAGAATTCTTATAAAATTCTTTCTTATTTTTCCTGAGATGTGAGCCAGAATTTCATGTTCATTTTCGAGCTTTACCCTAAACATTGCATTCGGCATCGACTCTAAGATTGTACCTTCAATTTCTATAACGTCTTTTGCCATTTATTTTCCTCTATTTTCGGCTTTCAATGTCATGCCATAATAAGGCATCTTATATAATAATATTTGCTAAATTTCTGTTTGCAAGCAATTTCATTAGACTTGAGGTAATATTGTAAATTTTTGTTACTGATTGTCTTTATAAATAATGGTTCTATAAAGTAAAAATAAAGATTCTCATAAAAACATGGTAAAAACAGTAAATATTAAGCATTTAGGTTTATTTTTTAACACAAATATTAAATCTAATAATTTAAAAAACAATCGTGTTTTTGGAGGAAATATTGTTTTTATAATGACAATGTGCTAGAATAAAGTGAATGAAAATAGATAATATTCCATCACAGAACTTTGGGGCACTGGTATACACACCAAATTCAAAATTGTACGTTTCCAAATATCTTACACAACGTGATATTGGAATATTGGATAGTGCAAAAGAAAAACTTAAAAATACAAAATTTTGGGATTTAGAAGTTACCGGAGCCGGCTTAAGAATTGCTGCTAAACATACTAGAGATGCCTTCTTGGATAATTTTTATATGCAATATCCAAAAACTTCTGATTTGATGGTGGAATCTGTATATGATGGTCATTCTGATAAATGTCAAACAGGACATACTTGCCAGTTTGGACTTCATTATTCAAGTCGAGGATATGCAATGCTTGCGTATGAAGAATTTACAAAAAAGCCCCTTGTAGAAAAAGCAATTGAAATTACTGAAATACTTGAAAAACAAGCTGTGAATGGTTCTGATCCTATTGATGAAGAGAGTTCCATTGCAGTTCCAAATTTTATAGATAAACTTCGAAAATTCTTTTTCTAACTATTAAAAATATCTCCGTCAAAATTCAATCCTTTTGCATTTTCTAAAAGCGGGAAGTTTTTTATATCATAATTTTTTGCGAACTTTATTGCTTCAGAACGTGCTAATTCAAGGATTTTTGAATCAGCTACCAAATCTGCAATAATCATATCCGGCAACCCACTTTGACGAGTTCCTAAAAATTCCCCTGGTCCTCGGATTTGTAAGTCCTTTTCCGCAATAACAAAACCATCATTTGTTTGAGTCATAATTTCTAATCTGGCACGTGTTTCTTGTGATTTAGTATTTGATGATAATACACAATATGATTGTAAATCATTTCTTCCGACTCGTCCTCTTAATTGGTGTAATTGTGACAATCCAAATCTTTCAGCATTTTCAATAACAATAACTGTTGCATTTGGAACATCAACCCCAACTTCGACAACTGTAGTTGAAACAAGAATATCATACTCTTTGTTTTTGAACTTTTGCATAACTTCTTCTTTTTCATCATTTTTAAGCTTTCCATGCAAAAGTCCTATTTTATATTCAGGAAATACTTCTGTTTCCCATATTTCTTTTTCCTGAGTTGCTGCTTTAGCAGAAAGAGTTTCGCTCTCATCTATCAACGGATAAACAATATATGCTTGACGACCTTGAGAAACCTCTTGGCGAATAAGGTTTGAAATTTGTTTTCTTGAATTCGTCATTGTTGTTAAAATCGGTTTTCTGCCTTTTGGAAGTTCATCAATTATGGTTAAATCTAAATCCCCATTTAAAGTAATCGCAAGAGTTCTTGGAATAGGGGTCGCAGTCATTGTAAGAATTTGCGGATTTTGAGATTTTCTTCTCAACGCTAATCGTTGTTTCACTCCAAAACGATGTTGTTCATCAATTACAACTGCTCCAAGATTAGCAAATTCAATATTTTCTTGAATTAAAGCGTGTGTTCCTATTGCAATATCAACTTGTCCGTTTCTTAAGTTTGTTTCAGCGATTTTTCGTTGTTTTTTACCAATACTTCCCAAGAATAATTCTACTCGTATTCCAAACGGATTAAGCCATTTAAACATATTATTATAATGTTGTTGAGCAAGTATTTCAGTAGGTGCCATAATTGCAGATTGATATCCATTTTCAATAGCTGCAAGCAACATGATTGTTGCAACAACAGTTTTTCCACTTCCGACATCTCCTTGCAAAAGTCTTTGCATTGGTTTTGTAGAATTCAAATCATTTAAAATTTCATTAACAGCCCTTTGTTGCGCTCCGGTTAGTTTAAACGGCAGAGATTCAATGAATTTCATTACAAGTCCGTCTTTTTTTATTTCCAGCGGAATCGAAGATATATTTTTGTTGTTTTCTTCTCTTAAAATTGCAAGTTTTAATTGAATTAGAAAAAATTCTTCAAAAACAAGAGTAAACCTTGCTCTTTCAAGCTTTTCTTTATCATCCGGAAAGTGAATTTGACGCAGAGCTTCTTTTTTTTCTAACAAATTGTATTTTTTTATTAAAAAATCAGGTAAAACTGTTTCAATTTCAGACTCATACAAATCCAGAACACTATTTATAGCTTTTCTTATTGTTTTTATACTCAAATTTTCACTAAGCGGATAAATCGGAACAATTCTTGCCAAATTCAGATTTGAACTTGCTAATGCTTCATCATCCATCAAGGAATAAGTTGGTTTATCTAATGTCATCATTCCATCAAAGGAATTAAACTTAGCCGTACCTGAAACCATAATTCCCGAATCCTTAGGAAATTGCTTTTTCATTCTTTCAAGAACATATTTGGATGCTCGTGAAGCAAAAAAGTTTAAATTTATTCTTCCGGAACCATCAGCAATACGAACTTTTACAACCCCTAAGTTATTTTTTGTAGTAAAAGCTTCAACAGATTTTATTGTTCCAAAAATCGTCGTATTCATTCCTTCTCTAAGGTCACGAATTCTTGTTCTGGTAGAATAATCAATATGTTTGCGTGGGAAATAGTACAACAAATCACTTGCAGTATAAATTCCAAGCTTATTAAACATGTATGCAATTTTAGGTCCAACACCTTTGATATACATTACATCCATTTGTGAAATCGGTTTTTTGTCAGAAGTTTTTGTCTCAACCACAGGCGGGTCAATATATTGAGCTTTAATAACAGCAACTAGTCTTTCCAGTGACTTTTTCCTTGAAGGAACAGTTTCCATTGGATATCGCTCAAAATGTTCTAAAAGCACTTTCCATTTTGGATTATCGGGAAATTGCTTAATTTCATTACGTAAAACAGAACAAATGAAGGAAGAAAAACTTCTAGTTCTTCCATTTATGTTGATATACTTATGTTTTACCTCTATTTCAACAGCCTTTTTGACCTGTTCAAGATTATCCATAGCTTACGCAGTTCTTACCTGATTTCTGCCATTTGTCTTTGCATCGTACAAAGCTTTGTCAGCTCTCTCAAATAAGACTTCTCCTGTTTCCGTTTGATTGTATTCTGCTAATCCCATACTTATAGTAACATTTATTGTTTGAGGTTCTTTGTCTTCAATATTAACTATGATAGGAGTTGATTCAACCGCCTTTCGCAATCTCTCTCCAACAATTTTTGCTTCTTCAATGTGAGTATAAGGAAGTAACACTGCGAATTCTTCTCCACCATACCTAGATGGAATATCAGATTCACGAAGAGCTTGCTTAATAATAGTTGCAACAGTTCTTAGAACCTCATCTCCGGCAGCATGTCCATAAGTATCATTTACACTCTTAAAGAAATCAATATCAACCATCATTGCACAAAGTGGATTATTTTGACGTTTGGTAATTGAAATTTCTTGTCCTAATCGTATCTCAAATTGACGTCTATTGTTTAAATTTGTAAGAGCATCCAGTGTCGCATATTGCAGAATTGTTGAATACGAATTTGCACGATTTATTGTAGCTGCAGCCTGTCTGGTAAGTTGTTCCAAATAATCAATATCACGCTTTGAAAGTTTTTCAATCATACTTTTTGCAACTACACAACCGGTAATTTCTTCTTCTGAAAACAACGGAAATGCTCCGATTTTATCATCATTTGTAAGAATATAATTGTAATCTTTATCAAGCTCCTTAAGTGTCTCAAAAACTCTTTCATCTTTGCAAGCTTTTGGCCAAACAAGACGAAATTCTCCATCTTGTTTTAAGAAAACATAAATCAAATGGTCAGATATAAATCTATCGAGCATTTCGCCAATCAAAGGCACAATATAATTAAGTTCATATTGTGTCTCGATAATCTTTGCAATATTTTTCATTGAATCATGAAATTCAACATTTATTTGTGATTGTTCATTCAAAACAATATTTTGAAGTTTTAGTGAAATTTGAGCTCCAAAAATCTTCATCAAAAATAAAAATTCCATGTCAACAGAAGTGTTTTTTTCAAACTCAATTCCAATTATTCCAAAAACCATACCGTTTTTAACAATTGGCATAAAAAGAGAATCTATTTTAAAACTTATTTCACTGATTGTCTGTGGAAGTTTGAATGCTTTAGCATTAATCACAAAATCATTTCCGTGAATATCATCGTATGCGTTGTAAATATGTTCCTTCACGTCTTCTTGTAACACTTCATCAATTACACACCAATTTTGTGCATAATTTCTTAACGTTGAAGTATTCGGGTCAAAAACATAAATATTCAAATTTCTTAATTCAATATAAGATTCCAGAACTTCTTTTAATTCTTTTACCAAATCAAATGCATCAAGTTCTTTTATCAAAATATCTGCAATTTTTGCTAAAAAATGTAATTGCTTGCTATCCATCTATTCCTCTTCATCATTGAAATAATTCATGCCGGCACAAGTTTGAAAATTTCTAAACATTGCTTTATCAAATTCTTCACTCGGAACTATTTTACCGTTTATATATGTGTAACTTGCGCTAGCAATTGGTTCATCAGTAATTTTTTGTGTGTAATATTCTTCACTTGTTATAAATTTTCTTGTGACTTCATTAAGCAAATTGAAAATGTATGCCGTTTGAACTTCAGATGCTTGAGGATTTTCAGAAATTAAAATGGCAGCTTTTTCCAATTCTGCAACAGCTTCTCTATTTCGATTAACTCTTCTCAAAAGAACTGCTAGATTGTAATGTCCTTCAAAATTCATAGGCTTTAATTCAATTGCTTTACAGTAATCCAAGCCGGCTTCTTTATATTCTCCTCGTAAATGATGCGCAACGGCTCTATTGTAATAAATATCATGATTTTTCTTGAGTACTTTTAGTGATTCTGTATAAGATTCAATTGCTTTTCCCAAATATTCATATACAAGATACTGTTTATCCAGTGGCAAATAAAGAGCTTTTTGCCTAAAAGCAACCCCCTTATTAAAGAGAGCTAAACCTTTATTAGTCTTTGTACTTTTTACATTTGAGTAAACATAAGGAATCCATATTTTAAACAAATTAATTTTTGCAACTTCATCAAATTGTTCAATTGCTTCATCAAAAAATCCTAAATCTTCAGAATAAACAATTCCCAAATTCATTTTTGCTAAAACAAATTTCGGGTTTGCTTCAATCGCATGCTCATAAGCATCTACCGCAGAATAATAATCTTCGTGTACTGCATAAATATTACCCAGATTAAACCAAGCCTCATGATGTTTTGGATATAGCTCAAGTCCTTTTAAGTAATAATCCAGAGTCATTCCCATATTCTCTGCCGAATATGCCTGATCGCCTTTATAGATATAATAAACCCCTTTTGCATGACGATATTGTTCTATTACTTTATCTCGGTAATAATATCCAAGACCTGCAAGTAACAGAATAAATAATAATGGAAATAGCTTTCTCAAAAAAAATCTCATACCACTAGATTATAGCATAATTTTATATTATAGGAAATAATACTAAATCAATCATAGTTGTACGTCGAACTAAACACGAACTAAAATATCCCATGATACCGGTTAAAAATATTGCGTTCTCGTTCCAGAACAACTTGCTTTCAAGTTAGAACAATAATTGTAAATATGCAAGAACATAAAGATAAACTTTTAAAAACATTAGCAAAAGTTGTCAAAAAACATAGAGCTGATAAATCTATTTCGCAGCTAACTAATGAAATTGCATTAAGTAAATCTATTTGGTCTGAACTTGAAAAAGGACATAAAGATATCCAATTAACCACATTCTGGAGAATTGCAGAATCCTTTGATATTAAACCATCTGCTTTGCTGAAAGATATAGAAAATGAATTAGATTCTAATTTTTCTTTCTTAGAATCTGAAAATAATTTATAAATAAAAAAAATAAAGGAATTAGAATGTTCGGAAACAACAAAATATTACTTCATAAAAAAAATGGGAAAATAATTAAAGTTCATTCTATTAAGGGATTAACAATAAGGTTTAGAGGTAAAAACTCCACTGTCGAAATCTATGAACCATATAATTTTGGCAAAAGATTTATATTTAATCGTTCAAAAATTCGCATAAAAGGAGATAATAATCATATTGTTATTAAAGGCTCAAATAGTCGCATAAATTCCTTACAAGCTTATAATCTTGGAAATAATTGCGTATTAAATATTGGAGAAAATTTTTATCAGACAGGAAATTTGTTAATTGATTATGCTTGCTTAGACAATAAATCAGTTGTTATTGGGGATAACTGTATGTTTGGTCAAAATATTGAATTAATGCTTGGAGATTGGCACAAAATTATAGATAGAAATACAAATGAGGTTTTAAACGATTCTAAAAATGGAATCAGTATAGGAAATAAGGTTTGGATAGCCAGACAAGTTAAAGTTTTGAAAAATGTTACTATTCCTAATAATACAGTTGTTGCAACCGGAAGTATTGTAACAAAACCGTTTAATGAAGAATATACAATTATTGGCGGAATTCCTGCTAAAGTTATAAAACAGAATGTTATTTGGGAAAGATAAAATATTGGTTGAGTAATTGTAAAACATACCCTCTTGTCATTTAACACTTCTTAATAAATAGCACAAATTCCCTTTATGTATTAAGATTAGGATAGGGGAAATAGTATCCAAAAAGGGAAACATATTAATCAATAAAAACGTTAATATGTTTGAGGGGATTATTACTGTGCGATTTAAAAATATATTTCTAGTCGTGGCTATGGCTATAACAACATTTGTACCTGCATTTGCCGAAAGTGCAAGTATTGATTTTATGATTGAACTTCCTGAGTATTTAAAAATAGAAACAGTGACCAGTCCTGTTTTGATAGCAAATATTACTGACAAAACAGGTAATTTATACGCTCCGCTTTCAACAAGATTCAAAGTTATTTCAAATTCAGGAGAACAAAAAACACTTTATTTAAAATCTGAATCCATTACTGATAATGGAAGCGAACCGTCTATGTTCAATATGGGAGGACAAGTTTATGTTGCATTTACTAATGTAAATAATAAACCTCGCAGTTCTGCTTTAGCAAATTGTAAAATGGGAACGCATCCAAAATATAGTGCAGGAGTTGTTGCATATCCGGTTACATCTGTTACAGGAGCAAAATCCGTATATCAAAGAGGCGAGGGTAAATATAAAGTGTTTGTAAATAATGGTACAACAGATATTGTCGTAAATATAGGTTCTCACGTTTTAAAAAATTCTTTTGGTCCAAATGACCCGAAAGGATTTTATCAAGCAACTTTATTGTTGACAGAATCGGATATTTAAAACCGTTATTTTAATAAGAGGAGCATGAAGGAAAGGAATAAAAAGCAAAAAAAAGTAATTAAATTGCTGATAATATGTTGCATGTTATCAGGAGTTTTTGCTTGTCCTGTTTCTTTAGCACAAGATGAAACGGCAATCCCCTATAATCTTCGAGGAAATTTTGATGAAGCAGACTATTTTTCATCATCGGCTTATGACATTCCACCATTACCTCCTCCTCAATTGAATTTGAATAACATTGTGTTACCAAGTGAATACAAACAAAACAATTCAATTGTAAAAGAAACTCATTCTCAAGCTCCGGTAACATCTCAAAGTCCAGAAAATAACGATTTTTTCTCCCCTCTTGAAGATACAAAAGAATCTGTATTTGTAGCATCTGCAAATACTTTGGAATCAGATTCCGATGCGGAAGGTAAACCGATTTCTGAAATTAAAATTCAAGGTCTGCAATCTATTGAACCGGAAATTGTTTTAGAACAAATAACCACTAAATGTGGTTCATTATTTAATACTGAAATTCTACAACAAGATTTACAAAAGATTTATGCAATTGGATTTTTTAGCGATAATATGGCAGTGGAACCAACTTTAACCCCTAATGGAACTGTAGAATTGACATTTTTATTGGAAGAAAATATTTTAATCAAGAATGTTTCGTTACTTGGGAACAATGTTATTTCTACTGCAGAGCTTAATCCTTTTGTAATACAAATGAAAGGAAAACCACAAAACCTCAAAGAAATAAATTCTGCAATAAATAATATTCATAATTATTACCACGAAAAAGGGTATATTCTGGCAAATGTTTATTCTGTTGATGATGATACAGACGGGAATCTAAATTTTAGCATTCGTGAAGGAATTATTAATGAAATAAGTATTTCAGGGAATGAACGTACAAAAGATTATGTTATTACACGTAACATAATGACACAAGCTGGAACTGTTTATAATGAAGAGTATTTAAAGAATGATTTGTCTAAAGTTTTTGCAACACAAATCTTTGATGAAGTAAACCGAACTATTACTCCAAGTACAGAAAATGATGGAACTTACGATATAACAGTAGTAGTTAAAGAAAAATCAACAAATAGCATTGGTTTTGGCGGTGGCATAGACAGTGGATTAGGGGCATTTGGCTCATTGAGTTTACACGAAGACAATTTCTTAGGAAAAGCTCAAAGAATTTCTTTGTCAGGAATTATTGGTTCCGGAATTTTATTAAATGACGCTTCAATTAAAAATCACATGAATTATCAAGCAGAATTAAGCTTTTTTGAACCGTATTTTTTAAATGCAGATAATTCTTTATCAGCAAAACTCTATTTTAGGGAAATGGGTAGCTGGAATATTCCGCTTGCTATAGAACAGAGAATTGGTTTCAATGCCGGAATTGAACATAAAGTTAAAGATTATGATAACTTATCAACAACATTTTCTGCCGGCATCGAACATATTGATTTAAAAGAAGGTGATTTTAATAAAATTTCAACTCTTTATCAACAACATAATTTGAATATTTCCGAAAGAGCTAAGTCTTTAACAGGCGGATTTTTCATAAACTTAACCCCAGGAATAAAATATAGCAAACTTGATAATAACGAAATTCCACGTGAAGGTATAATTGCACAAGCTCAATTCAATGAAGCAATTGGAGTTTCAAATATTCATCATACAACAGGAAGACTTTCAGGAGCTGTGACAAAATTTATCCCTGTGTTTAAAAAATCCTCTGTATCCCTAACTGGTCGTGCAGGTATAAAAGTACATGGAGATGATATGCCGGAAATTATGGCATATCGACTTGGCGGACCTTATTCAATTAGAGGTTATCGTATGAACGGAGTAGGAGCCGGCGAATCATTCTTAATGGGTTCAGCAGAACTTGCAACTCCATTGCCTTGGTCAGACAGGCTTAAATGGGATTTTGTCAAAAAAATGCGTTTGACTTTCTTTATAGATGCGGGTAAAGTGTTCGATCCAACAATTTCAAATGTTTTGTATGACAGACCATTGCACGCAATTACTGCCGGTATTGGGTTAAGAATGTACATCCCTGGGGTTGGTCCAATGTCAGTTGATTATGGTTTACCAATTACCAATCCGGGGCATTGTGGGTCAAAAAATGGCTACTTTACGTTTGGCACAGGTGGCTTGAATGGTTATGGATACTAGTCAAATTTAAGGAGAGTCTATAAATGAAGAAATATTTTATAGTATTAATTTTATTAATCTTTACTACACCATGTTTTGCAGGAGGTGTTGGTTACATAAATTATGAAAAAGTAGCTTCTGAATATCAATTTGCAAAATCTTCAATGCGTGAAGTAGAAACAAAAGGACGTGAAATAGAAGGATTTCTAAAAGCAAAAGAATCGGAATTTAATAAACTTGAAACACCTTTGCAAAAACAAAAATTTCAAGAATCTGTGCAAGCTGAATTAAAAACAAAAGAAGCTGCATTTAATGAGTTTAGAAACAAAAAAGAAGAAGAAGTTTACAGAAGAATTTATGCTGTAGCTGAAAAAATTAGAATGGAAAAAGGATTAGATGTGCTAATAGATGCTCGAGGAGTTTTCTCTGGTGGGGTTGATATTTCAAACGATTTAATTCAAAAATTAAATGCCAACGGAATAAAATAATAGATATTGCTAAGAAAATCGAAAGAAGTAAGTTGGGCATACTTGCCCAACAACACTTCTCAAAATGGCAAATTGAAAATGGAAAATTTTTACAGAAGTTTTCATAGATGAAACCGTAACAACTTATTCACCTAGTCACTTAATCACTTAGTCACCTTTTTTTGATTCACGATTCACGAAAACCCGTAACCACTTGGTCACCTGATCACATAGTCACTTAGATTTTGTCACGCAATGCCTGATCTACTTGGCTTGGCATAATACTTATGTATTGGTCAGATCCTGAACAGCTTGAAAATTACGGACTTGCATCCTTATTTTCTACGCTTTCAGGATGACAGGTTTATTAAAAACGTAACATCTTATTCACTTATTCACTTTCTTGCAATGACTTGTAACAATTTTCCATTTTCCACTTTCAATTATACATTTTAAAAACAGTGCGTAGGTCGTGTTCAACGATTGACATTGAACACGACAACAAAAAAAAGAACCAATTTGAAATCCTTCAAATCAGTTCTTTCTCTAAATTAGATGTTGGCAACGAGCTATCTTCCCAGGAAGTGGCCCTCCAAGTATTTTCGCCGCTAAGAGTCTTTACGACCGTGTTCGGGATGGGAACGGGTGGTTTCCTCTTGCTTGGTCACCAACAAGCTTGCGTCTGGTTATTCGGATTAATTACCGTCTAACCATTTGCACTTGTCGTGCACTTAAAATTGCATAATGATATAAGCTAACGCTTTCATCAATTTCTTAACTAACATGTTTGCATTTGCCTTTCGCGCCTGTGCAATCTTAGATTGCTACGGCGCCATCGTAGTGTTTCGTCACCTGCTTGCATTTGCCTCCGCAAACGCAACCTGTGACTTCACACCGGCTAACGCTTTAGAAAAAGCCCTCGTCCGATTAGTAATGCTTGGCTGAAAATGTTGCCACTCTTACACCTGCATCCTATCTACGTCGTCATCTACAACGGGACTTACTAGCTTATGCTATGAGAGATC